>JAZBPJ010000056.1:0-9503 GCA_036351575.1 Lysobacterales bacterium
GCCACGTATCGTATGCGGTTCTGCTCACCGATAAACACGGTGCGCTGCTGCTGGTCTTCCAGGTCCTGCTCGAAAGCCAGCGGCAGCATTTGCGTGAGCTGCCGCCGCACGAACATGTGCGCCATTCGAATCCGGTTGCTTTCGTCGAGTATCTTCTGGCCCTTCTCCGTGGCCTGGCTGGATGCGCGCAATCCGCCATAGGCCAGGGCCAGCAGCATGCTCATCAGGGATATGGCCAGCAGCAGTTCGACCAGGGAAAAACCCGTTGCGCGTTTTCGCCGGCTCATTGGCGAATCCCCGGAAGCGTCGTCATGATGCCGTTGTCCGCCTGGTTCGACAGCACGGCCTTGACCGTGCTGAAGCGGCGCTCCCGTTCGTGGCCCGGCTCACCCCAGGTCACGAACAGGTCGACCTGCAGCAGGGTGATGCCGGTCAGGCCCGCGAGCGAGGCGACTTCCATCTCGCCCGCGTCGCCTTCGAACTCGTTGATCGACAGCTCCCAGCGGTATTCTCCCGACTCGCCCTGCACCGCCACCCCGGGCTGCAGGGCCACCGAGACGCCGACCTGGTCCATCACCGACTGCGCCGTCAGCGCCGCCTCGGTGAAGTGACGCGCGCGCACGGTGTTGCGCATCGAGCCGGAGAGAATTTCCAGCACCGTTGCGAAGCTCAGCGCAAAGACCATGAACGCGAGCAGCAGTTCAAGCAGGGTGAAGCCGCCGCTGGAGCGGTAGCCGAGTCCTTCACGGCGAATGCGCACGGGCTACTCCTCCACCTGTTCAAGCGATGCTTCGCCGGTCAGCCAGGCCACGTTGACCCGGTAAACCCGGCCGTTGGCCTCGAGCCGGACGTTGCCGCCGGTTGAACCGCCATCCGGGTAAAAACGGATTCCGCCGGCGGTTTCCGAGGTCAGCTCGGACCGCGCCGTGTTCAGCTCGACGTTCATGCCCTCGGGCAGCGTAACGGCCTCGCGGTCGGCGGCGCGGTATTCGCGGGTCTCGGTATCGACCAGGAACAGCTGTTCGGACTTGGACAGGATGGCCTGCGTTCGCGTGTAACGCAGGCTCGCGGCCACTTTGCGCGACGCATTGCGCATCTCCGCACCACTGATACTCTTTGAAATCGAGGTGCCGACGAGCGCAAGCATCATCGCCACCAGCATCAGGACGAGCAGCAGTTCTACGAGGGTAAAGCCTTTCTCACGCCGCAGCGGCACGCGAATACCTCATTTCCAGTTATCGATATCGGCGTCCGTGTCGTCACCGCCGACTTGTCCGTCGGCCCCGAGCGAGATGATATCGAACTGGCCCTTTTCACCCGGGTACAGGTAAACGTATTCCCGGTTCCAGGGGTCCTTGAGTATGGAACGCTTGACGTAGGGGCCGTTCCAGCCGTCAGTGCCGGAGCTGTTGTCGACCAGCTGGTCCAGCGTTTCCGGAAAACTGTTGGTGTCCATGTAGTAGGTCTCGACCGCCATGGCCAGGCGATCGATCTGCGACGAGGCCGCCTTGGCCTTGGCGCCTTCCGCCCGGCCGATGATGTTGGGCAGCACCAGGCCGCCGATCAGCGCCAGGATAATCAGCACCAGCAGCAATTCGACCAGGGTGAAACCCCGGGACGCCGCGCGTGCCGTGACCCGTTTTTCCTGTTTTCTTCGGTTCATTTCCTTGAAAAACATTTATCTACTCCTTACAAAATTCGACGCCGGCGGTCAGCCCACCAGGTCGTTGACACTCAGAATCGCTACCAGCACCGACATCACAATCGTTCCGATAAGAACAGCCAGTAGCAACGTCACCACCGGTGTAAAAACCGCCAGCAAGCGGTCGATGGTGTTGCGGACCTCGGAATCGTAGGCATCGGCCACCTTCATCAGCATGCCGTCCAGCTGGCCGGTTTCTTCACCGACGCTGATCATCTGCAGGGCGAGCCGCGGAAAGCGTTCGCCCTTGGCCAGCGCGCGCGCCAGGCCGCCGCCGGTCTTGACATCGCGTGCCGCGTCGGTGACGTCCTGCCGCAGAACCGTGTTGGTGACCACGTTGCGGGCAATCGACAATGCAGACAGCAGCGGCACACCGTTGACCAGCAGGGTTCCCAGCGTGCGCGTCAGGCGCGCGGTTTCCATCTTCGCAACGAGGTCACCGACCCACCGCATCGAAAGCACGCGCATATCCCAGGAGAAGCGCTTCTCCGTGTCCGCCAGCATTTTTCGAAACTGCCAGACGACCAGCGCGACGACGATCGCGATCAGCCACCAGAATTTCTGCAGCACGTAGCCCACCGCGAGCACCACCTTGGTGATGAACGGCAGGTCGCCGCCCAGTTCCTCGAAGATCGGCGCGAACTGCGGTATCACGTATACCAGCAGGAGGATCAGGGAGCCGGCCGCCAGCAGCAGCAGCATGGTCGGGTAGATCAGCGCCGATACGACGCTGTCCTTCAAATCCTTGGACCGTTCCAGGTAATCGGACAGGCGGTCCAGCGTGACGTCCAGCGTGCCGCCGATCTCGCCGGCCCGGACCATGTTGATGAACAGCCGGTTGAACGCGCCGTGCTGCTCTTCGAGCGCGTCGGACAGGCTGCCGCCCTCGCGCACCTTGTCCCGGATCTCGCTCACCGTCCGCCGGACCCGGTCGTTCTCGGTCAGGTCGAGCAGAACCTGCAGCGAGCGGTCGAGCGGCAGCCCCGCGCCGAGCAGCGTCGACAGCTGCTGGGTGAACTCGCCCACTTCGCGCGTGTTCATGCCGCGCCGGCCCAGGCGGAATCCGCCGAGGCTGAAGCCGCCGCTGCCCGATTCCTGGGCCTGCAGCGGAATATTGCCCGCTTCCTGCAGTTTCAGGATCACCATGTCCATGGACGCCGCTTCCATCGTGCCCTGCACGGTTTCACCGGCAGGCGATACGGCCTTGTACTCGTACAGCGGCATCAGGCGTCCTGGGTCACGCGCAGGACTTCTTCCAGGGTGGTGACCCCGGCCAGGCACTTGTTGAGGCCGTCGAAGTACATCGTGCGCATGCCTTCGGCAACCGCCAGTTCCTGGATCTCGCCGGACGTGGCGTGCCGCATCACCATGCGTCGAATCGGGTCGGTCATCGTCAGCAATTCGAGGATCGAGGTCCTGCCGTGGTAACCGTTGGGGTTGGCCTCGGTGGGGACCGGCCGGTAAAACACGTAACGGTCGCGCTCACCCAGTTCTTTCAGGCCGATTTCCTCCACGACCTCGGGAAGCAGTTCGTAAGGCTCGCGCGATTCGGGATCCAGCGTGCGCACGAGGCGCTGCGCCAGGATCGCGTTCACGGTCGAGGTCAGCAGGTAGTCTTCAACGCCCATGTCCAGCATTCGGGTGACACCCGTTGCCGCGTCGTTGGTGTGAATCGTCGAGAGCACCAGGTGGCCCGTCAGCGCCGACTGGATGGCGATCCTGGCCGTTTCCAGGTCGCGCATCTCGCCGATCATGATCACGTCCGGGTCCTGGCGCACGATGGCGCGCAGGGCGTGGGAAAAGTCGAGACCGATCGAGGACTTCGCCTGGATCTGGTTGATGCCTTCGAGCTGGTACTCGACGGGGTCTTCGACCGTGATGATCTTGCGCTCCGGGGAATTAAGCGCGCTGAGCGCGGTGTACAGGGTGGTCGTCTTGCCGGAACCGGTCGGGCCGGTCACCAGGATAATGCCGTGCGGCATTTCGAGCTGGTGCACGAATTCCCCGCGGATATCGTCGTCGAAACCGAGCGAGTCGAAATCGAGGATGATGCTCTCGCGGTCCAGAATACGCATGACCACGCTCTCGCCGTGCGAGGTCGGAATGGTTGAAACACGCAGGTCCAGTTCCTTGCCCCCGACCCGGTGCATGATGCGGCCGTCCTGGGGCAGCCGCCGCTCGGCGATATTCAGCTTGGCCATGATCTTGATGCGGCTGATGACCGCGGCCGTCGACTTCGCCGGCGGCGCCTCGACCTCGGCCAGGACCCCGTCGACCCGGTAACGCACCTTCAGGCGGTTTTCGAACGGCTCGATATGAATATCGGAGGCGCGGCTCTCGACCGCGCGCTGCATGATGAGGTTCACCAGGCGGATCACCGGGGCCTCGGAAGCCAGGTCGCGCAGGTGCTCGACGTCTTCGAGGTCACCTTCATCCTCGCCGCCGAGATTGTCCACGATCTGGCCCATCGCGCTGCGCCCGCCGCCCAGCAGCTTTTCGATACCGTTTTCCACCTCGGACGCGATGCCCACGCGCGGCAGGATGTTCTTGCCGCTGGCCATCGCCAGCGCACGCAGCGCGAACTCGTCGCGCGGGTTGGCCATCACCACGGTCAGGTCGCCGTTGGACTCGGCGATCGGCAGGATCTGGTTCTGCTTGAGAAATCGCACGGAGACGTCCGGCAGCTCCGGCGCCTGCTCGGGCAGGTCGGCGGTGCGCACGAGGGGAAGGTCGAGCAGGTCTGCCTCGGCTTCCGCGACATCGCGCTCCGAAGTCAGCCCAAGGCGCACCAGCAGGGTGACGAGGTCGCCGCCGTGCTGATCACGGTAGGCGACGGCACGGCGCAGATCGGACTCCTTCAAACGGCCGGCCTCGAGCAACTGGGCGCATACCGGATCCTGGCCCATGTCCGGCCCGGCCTGCTGCCCGCTATCGGTCTGTATCGTTTCCTCGCCTGTCTGCACGCTATGTGTCCCCGCCAAGCTGGTTATAAAAATTATAAAGGCAGTCCGGCTTCACTGCTTCAACTCAAAGACAGCGCGGCCGGGTTTCAGTTCCGGGACGCTTACCCGGCGTCCTTCTTCAGCTGGTCGGCACTCCAGCCGACAAACTGTTCCACCAGGGGCCGGTTGGTCAGCACCCAGACGAAAATCGGCGCCAGCGCCGGCAGTATCAGCGTCCCAAGCTGGTAACCCAGCGCGACGACGGAATCCGTGATGCCATGGCTGAGCACAATTTCGTGGGTTTCCTGGCCGAAATTGAAAGACAGCATCTTCAGCGACTGGAAGACGACGCCCCAGACCTGCACACCCAGTATCACCACGTAGCCGATCGCCATGATCACCGCCTTGCGCAGCCAGCTGACGTTGGAGCCCATGACGAGCCCGAAAAGCAGCGGCAGGCCGTAGCTGAACACCAGCGGATTCACGATGAAACCCAGCGCCTCGGTGGTGCCGTCGCGGAACGTGAACTGGATCGCGGTTTCAACCTGGAAAAGGAAATGCTGGTTGGGCTCCTCGATGATGCGGGTGAAATCGTCCTGCAGCAGGAAAGAGAGGATGTGATCGGCCGCGATGCGGGCCGGCGCGCCGTGAAACGCCGACAGGGTAAACCAGAGCATGAAGCCGAACAGCATCCACATGGACGCCAGGATCAGCAGTTCACTGAGCCTGAGTTCTTCCTCGGGCGGCGCTTCGTTTTTCTTGCCTGTGTCGTTCTGCATTGATTCCATTGCCTTGTGTCTTCAGTTTTCGGTTCTGCCGCCGCTCACACCTGGCCAACCCAGCGCCGCGCGTTGAGAAACATCCTGCGCCAGGGAGATACGTCACCCCAGCCGGCGGGCGCCCAGGAGAAGTTCACGCTGCGCAGCGTTCGTTCCGGGTGCGGCATCATAATGGTGACGCGGCCATCGGTATTGCACAAACCGGTGACCCCGCCGGGAGACCCGTTCGGGTTTTCCGGGTAGTGTTCGGTGGGCTCGCCGCGGCCGTCCACGTAGCGCAGGACAACGAGCCGCCCGCTGTTTTTCGGCTCGGGGTAGCTTGCGCGGCCCTCGCCATGGGCGGAAACGACCGGCAGCTGCGATCCCGCCATGCCGGAGAGAAAGATCGACGGCGATTCCTCGACGCGCACCATGCCCAGGCGGCCTTCGAATTGCTCCGAACGGTTGCTGATGAAGTCCGGCCAGTGCTCCGCTCCCGGCACCAGTTCACGCAGGGCGGACAACGTCTGGCAGCCGTTGCAGACGCCCAGGGCGAAACGGGCGGGATCCGCGAGAAAGCGGCCGAACTGCTCACGCAGGCGCTCGTGGAAGAGCACGGAACTGGCCCAACCACGCCCGGCGCCGAGCACGTCACCGTAGGAAAACCCGCCGCAGGCGACAAAACCGGAGAATTCATCGAGCGAACGGCGGCCTTCAGCGAGATCCGACATGTGCACGTCGATCGCCTCGAATCCGGCGGCATCGAAAGACGCCGCCATCTCGACATGGCCGTTCACGCCCTGCTCGCGCAGGATCGCCACCGCGGGCCGGGCGCCAACCGCGATCATCGGCGCCGCCGGGTTTTCCTCCGGGTCGAACGTCAGCCGCGGCTGCATGCCCGGCAGACGCCAGTCGCTCGCCGACTCCAGTTCCTGGTCGGCGCACTCGGGGTTGTCCCGCTGCCGCTGCACCGCGTGGCTGGTCTCGCACCACGCGGCCTGCAGCTCGGACAGGGACTCGTCGAGCACGACTTCGGCGCCCCATTCCAGGTACAGGCGCTCGCCCGGCACCGGTTCACCCAGCGCGACGATCGCATCGTCGAGCCCGGCCGCGGCAAAGGCGGCCAGCACCGCGGCGCAATCCTGCGAGGCGACCTGGATCACGGCTCCGGCCTCTTCGTTGAAAAGAAAACCGTTCAGCGAGCGGCCGGCCGGGTCGAGTGAAAGGTTGAGTCCACAGCGGCCGGCGAAGGCCATTTCACACAAGGCCGCGATCAGGCCGCCGTCGGAGCGGTCGTGGTAGGCGCGAATCGTCCCCGCCCGGTTCTGCTCCTGGATCACCTCGAAGAAAGCACGCAGCTGCGCGGGCCGGTCCAGGTCGGGCACCGCGCGGCCGAAGCGGCCGTACACCTGGGCCAGCGCGGATCCGCCCAGCCGGTCACGGCCGCTGCCGAGGTCGACCAGGAACAGGCGCGAGTCGCCGCAATCCAGGTCTATCTGCGGCGTAAGCGACAGACGCGCGTCGACCACGGGCGCAAAGGCCGAGACGATCAGAGAGACCGGCGCGCGCATGCGCCGCTCGTCCCAGACCGTTTTCATCGACAGCGAGTCCTTGCCGACAGGAATGGCGATGCCCAGTTCGGGGCAAAGCTCCATGCCGACGGCCTTCACGGTATCGAACAAGGCCCCGTCCTGCCCCGGCTCGCCCGCGGCCGCCATCCAGTTGGCCGACAGGCGAATGTCCGCAATCGAGTCGATCGCGGCGGCGGCGATGTTGGTCACCGCCTCGGCGACCGCCATGCGGCCCGAGGCCGGTGCGTTCACGACCGCCAGCGGCGTGCGCTCACCCATCGCCATCGCTTCGCCGGTATACCCGGTAAAACTGCTCAGCGTGACCGCCGCGTCGGCCACCGGCACCTGCCAGGGGCCGACCATCTGGTCCCGCGCCACCAGCCCGCCGACGGATCGGTCGCCGATGGTGACCAGGAAGGTCTTGGCGCCGACGGCGGGAAAACGCAGCACGCGGCGCAGGGCCTCGGCCGTGTCCGGCTCATCGGCGTCGAATGCATCACCCTCGAAAACCCGGCGTGCGACATCACGGTTCATGCGCGGCGGTTTGCCCAGCAATACTTCCAGCGGCATGTCCACGGGGTCGTCGCCCAGCAGCCGGTCGCCCAGCCGCAGGCGCCGGTCGGACGTCGCCCGCCCCAGCACCGCCATCGGGCAGCGCTCGCGCCGGCACATCGCCTCGAACTCGTCCAGCCGGTCCGGCCCGATCGCCAGCACGTAACGCTCCTGTGATTCGTTGCACCAGATCTCCATCGGCGACATCGCGGTGTCGGCGCAGGGCACGTCGCGCAGTTCCAGCGCGCCGCCGCAGCCGCCGTCGTGCAGGAGTTCAGGCAGCGCGTTGGACAGGCCGCCCGCACCGCAGTCGTGCACCGACAGGATCGGGTTGTTATCGCCCAGCGCCCAGCAGGCATCGATCACTTCCTGGCAGCGCCGCTGCATCTCGGGGTTGCCGCGCTGGACCGAGGCGTAATCGAGGTCCTCCTGTCCCAGGCCGCTGCCCACCGAAGAAGCGGCTCCGCCGCCCAGGCCGATCAGCATCGCCGGGCCGCCCAGCACGATCACGTGGGCGCCCTCGGTCAGCGGCTTTTTCTCGACCAGCGATGCGCGGATCGTGCCCATGCCGCCGGCGATCATGATGGGCTTGTGGTAACCCCAGGCCTCGCCCCCGATTTCCTGCTCGAAGGTTCGAAAATAGCCGGCCAGGTTGGGGCGGCCGAATTCGTTGTTAAAGGAGGCGGCGCCGACCGGGCCTTCGATCATGATATCGAGCGCGCTGGCGATGCGGTCGGGCTTTCCGAAATCCTTCCGCCAGGGCAGGTCGAGGCCGGGCAGATCGAGATGCGATACGGAGAAGCCGCACAGCCCGGCCTTCGGACGCGCGCCGCGCCCGGTGGCGGCTTCGTCGCGGATCTCACCGCCCGAACCGGTCGCGGCGCCGGGAAAAGGCGAGATCGCTGTCGGGTGGTTGTGGGTTTCGACCTTGATCTGGAACGGCATCGTCTCGTTGATCCAGCCGTAGGCTTTCGTTTCGGGGTCGACCATGAAACGGCTGCCTTCCGGCCCGGCGATCACCGCAGAATTGTCGTGGTACGCCGACAGCACCCCGTCGGGCGAGCAGGCGTGCGTGTTGCGGATCATGCCGAACAGGGAGTGCTCCATCGCCTCGCCGTCGATCGTCCAGTCGGCATTGAAAATCTTGTGACGGCAGTGTTCCGAGTTGGCCTGCGCGAACATCATCAGTTCGGCGTCCGTCGGGTCGCGGCCCATGACCTGGAACGCATCGACCAGGTAGTCGATTTCGTCCGCCGAGATGGCCAGGTCCATTTCGCGGTTCGCCCGCTCCAGTGCGGCCCTGCCCTGCTCGAGCACGGGCACGCGCAGCAGCGGGCGCGGATCGTTGTGAGCAAAGAGCGCGAATGCGTCCTCGAGCCGCGTGAGCACCGACTGGGTCATGCGGTCGTGCAGCAGGGGGCCGGCGGCCGCCAGGGACGCTTCATCCAGGCCGCCGAGGCGAAACGCGGTGCCCCGTTCGATGCGCGTTACGGATTCGAGGCCGCAGTGGTGGGCGATGTCCGTGGCCTTGGTGGACCAGGGTGACTGCGTGCCCATGCGCGGCACGACCAGGAGCAAACCTTCGGGTTGCAGACTTTCGACCCGGTCGCCCTGCAGCAGGCGCTCCAGGGCGCGGATGTCGTTTTCGGCCAGCGCCTGGGCGGACTCCGCCAGGTACAGGTGGCGCGCCTCGACGGAACAGCCGGCGCCGGTGACGCGCTCGATCAGGCGCTGCAGCTTGCGTTTACGAAAATCGGAAAGGGCGAATCCGCCAAGCAGGCAGGTGAACTCGGACAAGGCAATACTCCCCGGTCTTTAAAACTGCGGCGGGCCGTAGGCGCTCGCCGCTTCGTCTGGCGCTATTCTAACGCACTATCGCCCGCTTCGGCGGGCGCGGCGAATCACTCGTCAGCGTCCGTATTGGTGATACGGTCCAGGCGCTGCCGCAACTGTGCCGGGGGCACGTAGCCGGGAATCA
>JAZBPJ010000057.1:0-25722 GCA_036351575.1 Lysobacterales bacterium
AAACCGGTGACCCGGGCCTGTGCCGGGATGGCAAACGCGGCCATGAACATCACGAGAACCACGAAAATGATTCGATTATTCTTCGGAGCACTTCTTTTCATTGCTTGGCAACCTCGTTTTCTGCAATTCGAAGCAAATGGACCGCGCTGCGGTCAGAAAATTCCGGCGCGCGCCGGCGGACGAGCCATAAAACCAGACCGCCTGCCAGCATCGCGCCCGCAAATGCCGATACATCGGACGTGGCGTCGCCGGCGCCCTGAATCAAGGCCAGCCAGTGACCCAAAACCGCCCCGGCCAGCGCTCCGAGCAGCGGAAAAAGGTACAGGCGAACGACCAGGGACAGGAACAGCGACTCCGGCAGCCCGACAATAACAGGCTGCCCGCAAGCGGCGGCGATCGTGTTGTCCAAATCCAGTTCAACCGGCTTGCGCCGCAGCAAACGGCCGAATATCCCGGCGCCGCAGCCTTTTCCGCGATCACAGGCGCTGCAGCCGCTGGAAGCGCCGATCCGCACGCGAACGGAGCCTTCGCGCACATCGACGACCCTGCCCTGCTGCTCAATCAAGACCGCGTCAGCACCGGGCTTATCGCACCGTTGCCGGCTCCACCGACTTCCCGATCATCAGCACGGTCGCAGCGGGAACATCTCCGACCACGGTGACGATCCGGCCACCGGTGGATTTCGTAAATGCATGGGTCGTTCCATGCCGCTCGATGCGTTCCGGGCGATCGGCATCCCCGTCAGGATCTTCGATATACACGGAGACCGCGGCCAGGCCGTCACTGTAAACCAGGTGCTCGTACTCTCCACCGTCGCCCTCGCCGCCATCCTGGAAACGATGCGCTGTCAGTTTGAAACCGGGCGGAATATTCACAGGCGCCCAACGCGGTTCAACGGAAATCGCTGATCCTCCGGCCGGCAGGCCGGTTTCGACCGCCTGGTATCGATTCAGTTCGCGTGCCGGTTTCAACTCGCCGGGATCGACTTCCGACCCCAACCTGATCTCCGTGAACATCAGGCGCGCCAGCGGCTTCCGGTCCGGATCCAGCAGTTCCCACTTCAGGAGCAGGCCCGAGTGAGCCTCGAGCCAGAGGGCATAACCGAAGCGATAGCGATCACGCGGTTCGACCTTGATCTTGCGCGCCAGGTGCCCGGCGACCACTGACTTGCCGGCAAAACCGACCTCGTAGGAATGCGCCGCGAGGCCTTCCTGGTTCGAGGGCAGCAATGGAAACAACGGCCGCTGGAAGGATCCATCCGTCATGACAGAAGAACCGTCGCCGAGAACCCAGCTGACACCGTTGGCGTCGCGCAGCATTTCGCCACCGCCGCCGGACAGCGAGACCAGCCGCTCACGCACCCCGTTTTCATCGGAAACGTGGGTGATGCGCATCGTCTCCATCCGGTCTTCCTGGTGATAAACGAAGGTGCCCTGGTAGGACATCTGGTTCATCGCCACCGACATCCTGTCGAGCCAGTCGACCGCCAGCTCACCTGCGCGCGCCGAGGCAGCCAGGAGCATGCCGAAGCCTGCGCAGACGGTGAGCGCCGCGAAACGCCTCATTGGGAATCGACGGGTTTGTTTTCGTCCGGGTCCACGGCCTCCGGCTCGGCCGGCTCAAGACGCTGGTTACTTACCATGACCGGAACGAAACCGACGATGGCCCGGCCCTGTCCCGCGCCGGCGACCTGGTAATGGCGCAGCAGGTAAGGCCCCATCCGGTTGGTGGAAACCGTCCGGCTTACCACCGGCTTGCCCTGAATGCCCTGCGGACTGCTGAAGGGCTGGGTTACGTTCTGTTCAACCAGGCCCTCGGAGGGGTTGACCGGCGGCGCGGCGCCCGGGTTGACGGCGAGCACCGCCAGCAAGGCGACGGATGCGGCGATTCCCACCCCACCCACTGGTTTCAGCCAGCGCCTGGCCTGCCGAAAGCGCCCGCGCGGACGTGCTTCGTCGGCAATCGCGTTGCGCACTCGAACACTCAGGTCGCTGCGGGCGTAAACCTCGCCGCGATTGCGCAGACAATCGCGCACCACGTGGTAACGCGCCCAGGTGGCGTGCAGTTCTTCGTCCGAACCGATCCGTCGAACCAGGAAGCGGCTGGCTTCGCGGCTGACTTCGCCGTCCATCAGGCTGGAGATGATTTCTCGGGTTTCTTTACTCATGGCTCTGTGCCGGTGCTCCGGTATTCAATCCCTGTCCAGCAGGGGTTTCAGTTTTTCATCTATTGCTTCGCGGGCCCTGAAAATGCGGGACCGCACGGTGCCGATGGGGCAATCCATCGACAACGCGATATCTTCGTAGCTCATACCTTCCATTTCGCGCAGCATGATCGCGGTCCGCAAGTCATCCGGCAGATCGGCAATGGTGTCGAAAACGGCGCGTTCGATCTCCTCGCGCAGCAGTTCGTTCTCCGGCGTGCCGCGCTCCTTGAGCGGACTGTCCATCCCGTACTGCTCGGCGTCCGCGGCATCGATATCCGACGCAGGCGGACGACGCTTGCGCGCCACCAGCCAGTTCTTGGCGGTGTTGATCGCGATCCGGTAGAGCCAGGTATAAAAGGCGCTGTCACCGCGAAAGCGGTCGATGGCGCGATAGGCCTTGATAAACGCTTCCTGCGCCACGTCCATCGCGTCAGCAGGGTCGTTGACGTAACGGGAAACCAGGCTGACGATCCGATGCTGGTACTTGTTGATCAGCAGGTCAAAGGCGCGACTGTCGCCTTTTTGTACCCGCTCGACCAGCAGTTGATCGACTTGTGCCTCGCTCATGGGCGCGCGCTCCAACGTCTCTGCGCCGCCGGGCCCGGTGGGGGCTGGCGGCGTGAATTCCGTTTCCCGGTCAGGCCGGGTTTTTCTGAGTTGTACGATTGCCGCCATGTGGCCGGCTTCCTCCATTGAGCATATCACGGTCGATTGCGCTACTGTGCCGTATGACAGGGTGCCGGCAGGGGAGTTCCGCTTGTTGCCGCTTTTTTTTCATCCACGATCGTGATGCAAGCCGACAGCCGCTTTGCGATAATACGCGTCTGAACGCAGTCTCACTCTCCAAACCTCGCTAAAAGGCATAAGATCACCATGGAATTTCTGAAAAAACTCGGCATCGATGAATTCAATTCCGGGGCCTGTTACGGTCTCAATGAATGGTCCGAAACCACCGACAAGGGCGTCCTCGAGTCCTTTAACCCCGCCAATGGCGAACTGATCGCCAGCGTCTACGGCGCATCCGAAGCCGACTACGAACGCATGATGGAAAAGGCGCAGGCCGTATTCGCTGAGTGGCGTGCCGTTCCGGCGCCGAAACGCGGCGAGGCCGTGCGCCTGTGCACCGAGGCCCTGCGCCGAAACAAGGACGCGCTGGGCAGCCTGGTCGCGCTCGAAATGGGCAAGATCAAGGCCGAGGGCGACGGCGAGGTGCAGGAGATGATCGATATCGGCGACTTCGCGATTGGCCAGTCCCGCATGCTGTACGGCCTGACGATGCACTCCGAGCGCGCCCGGCACCGCATGTACGAGCAGTGGCATCCGCTGGGGATCGTCGGCGTGATCTCCGCGTTCAATTTCCCGGTGGCCGTGTGGGCCTGGAACGCATTCATCTCGGCCATCTGCGGCAACGTCACCGTCTGGAAAGCCTCGTCCAAGGT
Source organism: Lysobacterales bacterium (assembly GCA_036351575.1). Taxonomy (GTDB): domain Bacteria; phylum Pseudomonadota; class Gammaproteobacteria; order Xanthomonadales; family SZUA-36; genus JABDPF01. The sequence goes on from JAZBPJ010000057.1 coordinate 3,646, forward strand.
GCCGCTCTGCGCGGTCGCGGTGCAGAAAATCTGCAACGAGGCCCTCGCCGAAGGCGGATTCCCGCCCATTTTCATGAGCTTCGCAGCCAAGGGCCACGACCTCGCCAACCGTTTCGTCGAAGACGAGCGCGTGCGGCTGATTTCCTTCACCGGCTCGACCTGGGTCGGCCGCGATGTCGGCAAACGCGTCGCCGAGCGTTTCGGCAAGACCATTCTCGAACTCGGCGGCAACAATGCGATCATCCTGGACGAAACCGCGGACCTGAAAATGGCGATCCCGGCCATCGTCTTCGGCGCCGTCGGCACGGCCGGGCAACGCTGCACGAGCACGCGCCGCCTGTTCGTGCCTGAGTCGATGATGGACCAGGTGACCGCTCAGCTGGTCGATGCCTACCAGCAGGTGCGGATCGGCGATCCGCTGGACGAAAACACCTTGATGGGCCCCTTGATCGACGAATCCGGCGTGCGTGATTTTGAAAACGCGATGGAGAAGATCCACGAGATCGGCGGTGAAGTCCTGACCGGCGGCAAACGCGTCGACCGCCCGGGTTCCTTCGTCGAGCCGACCATCGTCAAGGCGCGCAACGAGTGGGAGATCGTGCAGACCGAGACTTTCGTGCCGATCCTGTACGTGATTGCCTACAACGGCATCGATGACGCCATCCGCATGCACAACGACGTGCCGCAGGGCCTGTCCTCGGCAATATTCACCACCGATATGCGCAACTCCGAGAAATTCCTGTCCTCGGTCGGATCGGATTGCGGTATCGCCAACGTGAACATCGGCACCTCGGGTGCGGAGATCGGCGGCGCCTTCGGCGGCGAGAAGGAAACCGGCGGCGGGCGCGAGTCCGGCTCCGATGCCTGGAAGGCCTACATGCGCCGGCAGACGAACACGATCAACTGGGGCACGGACCTTCCGCTGGCCCAGGGCATCAAGTTCGACCTTTGATACAAGGTAAAAACGTGTTCTATGACTTGGTACGAAAGGGGTTATTCGCCCTCGATCCCGAGACGGCGCACGAACTGACGCTGGAGGCGCTGAGACTGGGCCACTGGTCCGGCGCCACGAAACTGCTGTGCAGGGAGAAGGACCAGCCCGTGCAGTGCATGGGCCTGCAGTTCCCCAACCCGGTGGGCGTGGCGCCCGGACTGGACAAGAACGCGGACTGCTTCGAAGCCCTGGGAGACCTGGGCTTCGGTTTCGTGGAGGTCGGGACGGTCACGCCCCGGCCGCAGCCCGGCAACCCCAGGCCGCGCGTGTTCCGCCTGCCCGAGGCGGAAGGCCTGATCAACCGGCTGGGTTTCAACAACAAGGGCGTCGATTACCTCGTTCGCAAGGTGAAGCGGCACCGCTTCAAGGGCGTTCTCGGGATCAATATCGGCAAGAACTTCGATACGCCGATCGAAAACGCCGCTGACGATTACCTGGCCTGCCTGGAAAAGGTCTATCCCCACGCCGATTACGTCACGGTCAATATTTCATCACCCAACACGAAGAACCTGCGCGACCTGCAGGACGAGGACGAACTCGAGGCCCTGCTCGGCACGCTGGCGGCAAGGCGGGCGCAACTCGCGGACGAGCATGGCCGGCGCGTGCCGATGGCGCTCAAGGTGGCGCCGGACCTGGAAGACGGCGCCATCGCGGTCATCGCCCAGGTCGTCACGCACCATGGCATGGACGCGGTCATCGCGACCAACACGACGATCGACCGCGACACCGTGGCCGGAATGAAACACGGTGATGAAAGCGGCGGGCTGTCCGGCGCTCCGCTGCGCGAAAAAGCGGACGCGGTCCTCGCTGCGCTGCGCAAGGCCCTGCCGAAAGACATCGCAATGATCGGCGTGGGCGGCATCACGCGGGGCGAAGACGCCGTCACCAAGCTGGAACTCGGCGCCGACCTGGTGCAGTTCTATACCGGCATGATCTACCGGGGACCGGACCTGGTCGGCGACTGCCTGCGCGCCATCGCCGCTCACCGCGCTGAATGAAAGTCACCCATGACCCTTCCCTGGGGAAGCTGAACACGCTCGGACTGGAGACGACCGCTTCCAGCCTGGTGGAAATCGAATCCGAGGAAGACGTGCTGATGCTGCCCGGCTTCAACCCGGACCGCGATTTCGTGCTGGGCGGCGGCAGCAACGTGGTGTTCCTGTCGAATGTACCCGGCACGGTTTACCTGGTCCGCCTGGCCGGCATCGATATCATTGCTGAAGAAGGTGAGCGCGTCACGGTGGACGCCGGGGCCGGTGTCGGCTGGCACGAACTGGTCACCTGGGCGCTTGAATCGAAACTGCACGGACTGGAAAACCTGGCCCTGATTCCCGGCACCGTGGGCGGGGCCCCGATCCAGAACATCGGCGCTTACGGTGTCGAGCTCGCCTCGGTGCTGGACAGCGTGACCGCCTGGGACTGGCTGACCACTTCGTGGATCACCCTGAGCCGCGAGGACTGCCGGCTCGGCTACCGGGACAGCCTGTTCCGTTCGGCGACGCCGCACCGCTACCTGATTACCTCGGTACGGCTGACACTCTCACGGCGTTTCAAGCCCGAACTTGCCTATGCCGGCCTGCGCGAAGCAGTCGGTGACCACCCGACGCCGCGCGCCGTCTACGAGGCAGTGATCCATCTGCGCCGCAGCAAGCTCCCCGACCCGCTAATCAACGGCAATGTGGGCAGCTTTTTCAAGAACCCGGTGGTGGATGCGGAGCAGGCGGAAGCGCTGCGGCAACGCCATGCCGCGCTTCCCGCCTGGGTTCTCGAGGACGGACGCAGCAAGCTTTCCGCCGCCTGGATGATCGAGGCCTGCGGCCTCAAGGGACTCAAGGAAGGCGGAGCCCGCGTCTCGGAACAGCACGCGCTGGTGCTGGTCAACGAGGGCGGCGCCAGCGGTCACGACATCAGCACCCTTGCAGTGCAGGTCCGCAAGGCCGTTTACGAGACCTTCGGTGTGCAACTGGAGCCCGAACCCCTGCTGGTGGACTTCCAGGAATAAAAATTTCATCCCGTGCCCGGTCTGGCCTGCCGGATGGCGCAATTCCCGCCGGGGATGAGAGCAGGACCCGGGTACGCAGGCCGCAAACGGCCTGCCTCACTTCTGGCCAGGGCTCGACGGGAAACAGTATCATGAGGCTGGTATAGCAACCCGGGAGTGAGCCATGTATCGCCTGATCTACAAGAGCCGCGCCAACCAGAAAATCGACTGGGATTTCGTCAGCGAACTCGTCGACAGCAGCGAGGGCAGCAACCGGGACGCCGGGATCACCGGCGTGCTCCTGGCAACCGAGACCCATTTCCTGCAGGTGCTCGAAGGCGACTTCGACGAGGTCAACGAGTTGTTCGTTCGCATCGTTCGGGACACCCGGCACGATCACATCCAATTGATCGCCTTCGACTGCGTGGACAGCCGGCTTTTTGGCGGCTGGGCCATGCACGGCATCGGAATTTTCAAATTCAACCGAAAACTGGTGGAAGACCTCATCGACCAGTATGGCGAAGAAGAAGGAAGCGTCCGGTTTCCTGTCGAGGACTGGAAAGTGCTCTCCCTGATCAGCGATCTGCGCATGGGTTGAGCGCGCGGGCCCGGCGCACTGTCAGAACGCGTTGATGCCCGTCAGTTCGCGACCCACAACCAGCTGGTGCACGGTCTCCGTGCCCTCGTAGGTGATCACGCTCTCCAGGTTCAGCATGTGGCGAATGGCCTGGTACTCGGTGGTGATACCGCTGCCGCCGAGCATGTCCCGGCACTCGCGTGCCACGTCCAGGCCCATGCGCACGTTGTTCCACTTGGCCACGCTGACCTGCGTGGGCTGCATTGTTCCGGCGTCCTTCATGCGCCCGAGCTGCAGTGAAAGCAGCTGCGCGGTGGTGATGCGGCGCGCCATGTCCGCCAGGCGAAGCTGGATGGCCTGGTTGGCCGCCAGGGGACGGCCGAACAGTACGCGGTCAGCCGTGTAGTCGAGCACTTCTTCGAGGCAGGCGATGGCCGAGCCGATCGGCCCCCAGGAAATCCCGTAGCGAGCCTGGTTGAGGCAGCTCAGCGGCCCCTTCAGGCCGGTGACGCCCGGCAGCCGGTTTTCTTCGGGCACCCGTACATCATCGAAATACAGTTCGGAAGTCACCGAAGCGCGCAGCGACATCTTTGAGTGGATCTCCGGCGCCTCGAAACCGGGCATGCCCTTCTCGACGACAAAGCCCATGATGCCGCCTTCGGTCCTGGCCCAGACGATCGCGATGTCGGCGATGCTGCCGTTGGTGATCCACATCTTGGAACCGTTCAGGACCCAGTCGCCGCCGTCCCGCTTTGCATGGGTCCGCATGTTGGCCGGGTCGGAACCGCCGTGCGACTCGGTCAGGCCGAAGCAGCCGATGATCTCGCCGCGCGCCATGCCCGGAAGCCAGCGCTGCTTCTGTTCCTCTGTCCCGAAGGCAAGGATCGGGTACATGCACAGGCTGGACTGCACGGAAACGAAGCTGCGCAGACCGGAATCGCAGCGCTCCAGTTCCTGGCAGATCAGGCCGTATGACACGCCGTTCAGCCCGGCGCAGCCATAGCCGTCGAGGCTGCAGCCGAGCAGGCCGAGTTCCGCGATTTCGGGCACGAGTTCCATCGGAAACGTCGCGTCGTCGAAATGCCTGGCGATGATCGGCATGGCGCGTTCGTCCACGAAGCGCGCCACCGCGTCCTTGATCATGAGTTCTTCTTCGCTGAGCAGCGAACGAACGTCATACAGATCGGTCGGGTTGAGCTTTGCCATGGTCATTGCCCTCCGAAAATCCCGGGAGTGTTGAGAACGGTTGCCTGCAGGGCGGCTATTTTACTGCGTTCACGACGCCGTGAGGAACGTGCGCCGAGGTCACGTGCCCGCTGGCGGAGTCGATATGGATCTGCTGGTCGTCAAAAAAGATATCGGCGCCGAATGCCTTGAGAAATTCGCCTTTTTCCTTGCCGCCCAAAAACAGCGCCTCGTCGATACGGATGCCCCATTCGCGCAGGGTCAGCACCACCCGCTTGTGCGCCGGCGCCGAGCGCGCGGTCACCAGGGCGGTGCGAATCGGGTTGTTGTCGATGGGGAACGCGGACTGGATCCGGTGCAGCGCCTCCAGCACCCCCTTGAACGGCCCGCCGGAGAGCGGCTGGTTGGCTGCCTCGCGCTCGCTGTCGTGAAAGCGCTCCAGGCCCTGTTCCTGGTAGATGCGCTCCGCCTCGTCGCTGAAAATCACCGCGTCACCGTCGAACGCGATGCGCAGCTGACCGCTGCCGTCACCGCTGGCGCGCCCCGGCAGAATCGTGGCGGCGGCGTAGCCTTTCTTGAGTGCCGCCCGCACATCCGAAGCATTGGTGGACAACAGCAGGTCGGCGCCATAGGCGTTCATGTACTTGTAGGGGCTTTCTCCGTTGGTGAAAGCCGCCCGCTCGATGTGCAGGCCGTAATGCTCGATGGTGTTGAAAATCCGCAGCCCGGTATCGGCGCTGTTGCGCGAAAGCAGGATAACCTCGACCCGCGGATGCTCCAGCCCGCCCGAGTTCAGCGCCAGCAGCTTTTTCGCCAGCGGAAACGCGACCCCCGGTTCGAGCATGACGTTTTCGTTGTCGACCTGGTAGCGGGCATAAGCCTCGAGGCCCTGTGCCTCGAACAACTCGTGGCTTTCACGCAGATCGAACAGCGCACGCGAGGAGATGCCGATCGTGAGCTTGTCGACGCTCAATGCGTGACTCCTGTCAGTGTCGTTTCAGGTTCCATGTCCGTATTCTAGTACCATCGATTCTCGAATCGCGAGAATCTTGTCCAGGGGAGGATCGCCATGCACAGGATTCTGCTGACACTCGCACTGCTTTGTTCAAGCGCCTGCGCGGCGGACGAACTCACCGCGCGGGACCTCGTCGAGAAAGCCATGGACCACTGGCGCGGCCACACCTCTTGGGGCATCTCCACGATGACCATCCATCGCGCCGACTGGGAGCGCACCATGACGATGGAGTCCTGGAGCAAGGGCGACAAGACCACGCTGGTGCGCGTGATCGAACCCCGCAAGGACGCCGGCAACGCCACGCTGCTGAACGAAGGCACGATGTGGAGCTTCACGCCGCGAATCAACCGCATCATCAAGATACCGTCCTCGATGATGTCGCAGGCCTGGATGGGCAGCGATTTCTCCAACAAGGATATCGCGAAGTCCACCGACATCATCGACCGCTACGACCACGAACTGACCGCGACGGAGACCGTCGACGGGCACGTGCAATACACCATCACCTCCGTTCCGCACGAAGACGCCGCCGTCGTCTGGGGCAAGGAGGTGCTCATCGTGCGGGACGACTTCGTGCTGGTCGAGCAGCAGTTCTGGGACCAGGACGGTGTGCTGGTCAAGAAAATGGAAACTCTGGAAGTGGCGCAGATGGGCGGCCGCCCGGTGGCGAAAGTGCTGCGCATGGGAGCAGTCGACTCTCCTGATGAATGGACGCAGCTGACCACCGAAGAAGTCGAGTTCGACCTGGAACTGCCCGATCACCTGTTCACGCTGTCCAATCTGCGAAACCCGCGCCAGTGAGCGAAGGACTTCAAATTCATGGACCGCTGTTCAGCCTGCTCAGCCTGCGGCTGGCATGGCGCAACCTGTGGCGCCACAGCCGCAGGACCTGGCTGACCGCCGGTGCGATGATTTTTTCCAACGTGCTGCTGATTTTCATGATCTCGCTGCAGCTCGGCTCTTACGACATGATGATCAACAACACGCTGCGGGCATTCAGCGGTCACATTCAGGTGCAGGCCGAGGGCTACAAGGAAAACCAGCGCATGCGCCGCAGTATCGCCTCGATCCTGCCGCTGACCGAGCGCGTGCGCGCGGCGCTGCCCGGCGCCGCGGTATCCGCCCGCGCTGCCGCCTTTGCGCTGGTTTCCAGCGAGGAACGCTCCTTTGGTGCGCAGCTAATAGGCGTGCAGCCCGCCCGGGAACCCGGCGTATCGACATTGCCCGGCCTGATCAGCACAGGCCGCTACCTGGAAGACCCCGGCGCGGCCGAAATCGTCATCGGTTCGGTCATGGCGCGCAACCTGAAAGTCGGCCTGGGTGACGAAATCACGCTGCTCGGCAGCGGGCGGGACGGCTCCTTCGCGGCCGGCGTGGTAACGGTCGTCGGCATCTACCGTTCCGGCATGGCCGACATGGACCGCAGCCTGGCGCAGTTGCCGTTCGGCTACTTCCAGGAAACGTTTTTCATGCAGGGACACGGACACGCCATCGTGGTCGCGCTGGACGGCCTGGAGCAGGTCGCTCCCGCCATGTCGACACTGCGGCCGCTGTTGCGCGACGGCCTGGTCCTGCTCGACTGGGACGCCCTGAACCCCGGGCTCAAGCAGGCGATACAGGCCGACATGTCGAGCGCCTGGCTGATGTACGGCGTGCTGATCCTGCTGGTTGCCTTCAGCGTGCTCAATACGCAGCTCATGTCGGTGATGGAGCGGACCCGCGAATTCGGCGTGGTGTCGGCGCTGGGCGTCCGGCCGTCGCGGCTGGCCATGCTCGTGCTGCTGGAAACGGCGCTGATGGCCTTGATCGGGCTCGCCATCGGCCTGTTCCTGGGCTGGCTGGTCGCGCTGTATTTCAACACCGCGGGCCTGAGCTATCCCGGCATGGAGGAGGCGGCCGCGCGCTTCAACCTGCCCGACCGCATTTATCCCAGCGTATCGCCGCTGTCCATGCTGCTCGGCCCGGTGGTGGTGTTCGGTTTCTGCCTGCTGGCGGCGATCTACCCGGCGGCGCGCCTGCTGCGCCTGCGACCGGTCGAAGCGATGAGGGCCGCCTGATGTCCGGCTCACTGCCCGTTGCCGCACTCTCCCGGCTGGCCTGGCGCAACCTGTGGCGCAATTACCGGCGCACGCTGATCATGCTGCTGGCCATCGCGCTGGGCGCCTGGGCGATGATTTTCATGACTGCACTGATGCGCGGGATGGTGGACCAGATGGTGGAAGACGGTATCCGCGCCCTGCCCGGCCACGTCCAGGTGCACCACCCCCTGTACCGGGACGATCCCAGCATCGAGAACAGCATGAGCGAGCCGGGCGCGGCGTTCGCCGCCGCGATGAATTCGCCCGCCGTAACCGGCTGGACCGCCCGCCTGCGAGTCCCCGCCATGATCAGCAGTGAGCGCGAGAACCGCGGGCTGATGCTGCTGGGGGTCGATCCCGACGGCGAAGTCGCGGTCGGTTTCGAGAAGGACAGCATCGTCGAGGGCCGCTGGCTGGAACGTATCGACGACAGCGGCATCGTGGTCGGCAAAAAGATGCTGGAACGGCTCGAAACCCGGCTGGGCAAGCGCGTGGTGCTGATGAGCCAGGACCCCGACAACGAGATCGCCGACCGGGGCTTTCGCATCGTCGGCGTGTTCGAGGGGACCCTGGCCGCACAGGAAGAAGCCCATGTCTACGCCGGCCGCACCACGGTGCAGCGCATGCTCAACGCGGACGGCGAGGTCTCCGAGATTGCCGTGGCGGGACGCGACTACCGCGACGTGGGCGAACTCGAGGCGCTCGTAATCGAGGCGACGGCCGGCAAGGACGTCACGGTTCGCACGTGGAAACAACTCGACAGCTACCTGGACGCCATGCTCGGGGTGATGGACGGATTCGTATTGGTCTGGATGGTCGTGATTTTTCTGGCGCTGAGCTTTGGCCTGGTGAACACGCTGATGATGGCCGTTTTCGAGCGCATACGGGAGATCGGGCTGATGCAGGCGCTGGGCATGAAACCCTCCGCGATCCTGTACCAGATCCTGCTGGAATCCCTGTTCCTGCTGGCGCTGGGCCTGCTGCTGGGCAACGTGCTCGCGGTGGCGAGCGTGTACCCGATACGCGGCGGCGTGGACCTGTCCGTCGTGGCGGAAGGCATGGAAATGTTCGGCGCGTCCGCGATGCTCTACCCCGCGCTGAAAACCGACGACATGATCCTGGCCAACGCCGTGGTCATCGTGCTGGGCATCCTGACCAGCCTGATTCCGGCCTGGCGCGCCTCGCGCTACCGGCCGGTTGAAGCGATCGCAAAAACCTGAATGACCGAGCGAGTACCCGCAAATGGCTGAAATCAAGTGCAAAGACCTGAGCAAAATCTACCGGCAGGGTGAGTCCGAGGTGCGGGCGCTGGACCACCTGTCGCTGGAAATCGAGCCCGGCTCCTTCCTCTGCCTGTCCGGCCCGTCCGGCTCCGGCAAGACCACGCTGCTCAACGTGATCGGCGGCCTCGACACGCCGGACAGCGGGGAAATCTGGATCGACGGCTTGCGCGTGGATCAAATGAACAAGGGCGACCTGGCCGACCTGCGGCTGCGCCACATCGGATTCGTTTTCCAGGCCTATAACCTGATCCCGGTGCTGTCCGCGCGGGAAAACGTCGAGTTCGTCATGCAGGTCCAGGGCGTGCCCGCGCGTGAGCGCCGCCGGAAGGCCATGGACATACTGCACGAAGTAGACCTCGACGGCATGGAAAACCGGCGGCCGGCCGAGCTTTCCGGCGGGCAGCAGCAACGGGTCGCGGTCGCCCGCGCGATTGTCAGCCGCCCCAAGCTGGTGCTGGCCGACGAACCGACGGCCAACCTCGATTCGGTGTCCGCGAGGCAGCTGATGGAGCTGTTCCGGGAGCTGAACACCCACCACGGCGTCACCTTCCTGATCTCCACGCACGACGAGCGCGTGATGCGCTATGCGCGGCGCCTGATTCGCATGCAGGACGGGCGCATCATCGGCGACGAGCCCCAGGCCGGTGCGGGAGGGTGAAACGGGCCGCCGCATTGCTGGCCTGCCTGTGCTGGGCGCTCGGCGCCCAGGCCGGCCCGGACAGCTGGCGTTACGGCGGCCACCTGAAATACCGCCTCAGCCACTACGCGATTCCCGATGACAGCGTGCTGGGCGACGCCTGGGGCTCATCGACGACGTCACAGGGGTTCGAAGGACGGCTCAACTTTGCAAAGCGCGCGAACAGCTGGTCGTTCCAGGCGGACTACCAGCTGCTCGGTGTTCGCGCGGAAACGCTCGGCGGCGGCTGGGGCGGCGCCCTGGTCCCTGTCGGCAACATGGTGGACGACCAGCGGCGCTGGTTCGACCTGACGGGCACCTTGAGCGAGAGTGACGAGAGCGTCTGGGTGCATCGCCTGGACCGGCTGAGCGTGGGCTACACCGGCGAGCGCAGCGTGATCCGTTTCGGGCGCCAGGCAATCAGCTGGGGCAACGGCCTGATGTTCAACCCGATGGACATCATCAACCCCTTCGACCCGGCCGCCATCGACACCGAGTACAAGACGGGCGACGACATGCTGTACGGCCAGTACCTGTTCGACAGCGGCAGCGACCTGCAGGCCGTGGCGGTGGTGCGCCGCAATCCGGCCAGCGGCGACGTCGAAAAGGAGCAGTCCTCGCTCGCAATCAAGTATCACGGCTTCTTCGGCACGAACGAATTCGACCTGCTCGCGGCCGGGCACTACGACGACCTGGTGCTCGCGGCCGGCGGCAATTTCAGCCTGGGCGGCGCGGTCTGGCGCGGCGACGTCACCTGGACCGAGACGCCAACGGCACGGGTGCTGTCCGCGATGACCGGCGTGACCTACTCCTGGACCTGGGGCGGCAGGAACGTCAGCGGCCTGCTGGAGTATTACTACAACGGCTTCGGACAGAAAAACCGCGACTACGCCCCACTCAGCCTGCTGCGCAACCCGGACCTGCTGCGCCGCATCGAGCGCGGTGAACTCTACACGCTCGGCAGGCACTACGCGGGCGCGTCGGCAACCATCGAACTGACACCCCTGTTCCTGCTGACACCCAGCCTGTTCGTCAACCTCTTGGACCCCTCGGCGCTGCTCCAGGTACTCGCGCGGTACGACTGGCGCCAGGACCTGCAGTTGCTGGCGGCGCTGAACCTGCCGGTCGGCGCGGCGGGAACGGAGTACGGCGGAATCGAAACGATAGAGAACGATCGCTACCTTTCGACGGGCGCCAGCGTGCTGCTGCAGCTGGGCTGGTATTTCTGACATCACTGCGCTTCAAACGGCCCGCTTCCTGTCTACAGCGTTCACCCCGGCGTCAGGCAATTTCCCTGTGAGCACCTATACTTGAGGGATGGCAGGCCGTCGCACCTACGCGCTGCCGCCTGTAAAAACGGAGAGACTGACATGATCACCAAACACTCAAAGGCTATTACTCGAATGGCTGCGCTCGGCCTGGCGGCGACCCTGCCGTTTACCGCGCTGGCGCAGGAAGAGGAAACCGAAAGTTACGTCTATGGCACGTATTATTACTGCGACCCCATGCAGGAAGAAGCCGCGGACAGCTTCGTTGCCGAGAAGCTGAAGCCGGTATACGACCAGGCCGTGGAAGACGGCACGATCAACGCCTGGGGCTGGCTGGCCCACCATACCGGCGGCAAGTGGCGGCGCGTGCTGTACACCAGTGCGGGCAGCGTTGACGCCCTGCTCGATTCCGGCACGGCTTTGCGTGAAAAAGTCATGAAGGCGGCACCCGGCGACACCAGACTGATGAGCGCCTGCAAAATGCATGAGGACTATATCTGGAGCAGCAACAACGTGGGCAGCGGCGGCGAAGAACGCGGCCCGGCGGGTTTCTCCGTGTACTACGAGTGCGAGCAGAACGAAGAAGCGCGTGCCGACGAGATCGTCAAGCAGCATTTCGCCCCGATCTACGACAAGCTGGTCAGCGACGGAAAACTCTCGTCCTGGGGCTGGTCTTCACATTTCGTCGGCGGTGAATACCGCCGGCTCGCAACGATGACGGGCGCTTCGCACAAGGCCATCCTGGCCGCGCGCAACGCGGTTATCGAAGCCGCTTATGACGACGACGACAGCAAGGCCGGCGCGGAATTTACCGATATCTGCGACGAGCACGTCGACTACATGTGGGACATCCAGATCGAAAAGCCCTGACCCGAAGACCCGGCGGGCCGTTATCTCACGGCCCGTCGGCGCCCGCCTTCATGGCAGTGGCGCCGGGCGATGGGGGACTCGTTCAGGCATGACCCCGCCGTCCGGCGCCGATTTCGGATTGAAAGGCGCCGGCAGCAGTGAACTGTCGACCCGTACTACTTCGCCGGGTGGTAAGCGCTGTAATAGTTCGGCTGCAGCTTTTCGTACTGGGCATTCAGGAACGTGACCAGGTCGATCAACTCGGCGACGGTCATTTCCTCGCCGCGGTACGGCATGGGCGTCAGCAGAACTTCGCGGCCCTCTTCCTTCATTTTCAGGCGGTAGCTCATGCAGATGGACTGGTTTGGATTGACCACTGCAGTCAGCAGTTCACCGTGGTTTTTCACCCGCAGCACCTTGCCGCCGATTTCCACGTCGAACGGCAGCTTCTGTTTCACTTGCGGAAGCTCGATTCCGGGAATGGTGTGACAGGCGTGGCAATTGAAATCCACGAACACCTGTTCGCCCTGTGCAATATCACCGGCTGGCATGACAAAACCCTTGACGGGCTTGTCGCCGGAGCATGCAGTCGACCCCAGCAGGACAACCAAGGCCGGAAGGAGTTTCCAATGTCCATGGTTTGACATCATCAACCCTCCCTTGCCAGAAGAATCAATTACATTATAACAGCCGGCGTATCAATCAGGTGGTGGGAATCAGAAGTTCTTTACCGACGTGGATGGTATCGTTGTTCAGGCCGTTCGCCCGGCGCAGGGCGTACAGGCTGACCCGGTAGCGTTGCGCGATCTCGCCCAGCGTATCCCCGCGAACCACGCGGTACTTGACGGGCTGCCGGTTCGAGGCGATCCAGGTGTCGGGCGGCGGGCTCAGGTAAAAGTAGTCCTGTACGCCGTCGGCGATGGTCCTGGCGATCTTTTTCTGCCAGGCCGGGTCCCTGAGGCGCTTCTCTTCCGAAGGGTTGCTGATAAACGCGGTCTCAACGAGGATCGACGGAACATCGGGCGACTTGAGCACCATGAAGTTGGCGTGCCCGACCCGGTTCTTGTGCGTCTTTACGACCCGGTCGAGAGAAGAAAAAACACTGTCGGCAACCGCCTGGCTGGCTTCCATCGTCGCGCTCTGCGAGAGGTCCAGCAGGACCGAGGCCAGCATGTCGTCCTTGTCGCTGAGAGTCACGCCGCCAACGAGATCGGCCTGGTTTTCGCTGGCGGCCAGCAGGCGGGCATACTCGGAACTGGCGCCCTTGCGCGACAGAACGAAAACGGAACTGCCCGACACGCTGCGCTTGTGGAACGCATCGGCGTGCACGGACACGAACAGGTCGGCGCGGTGTTTGCGCGCTTTCTCATAGCGATCACGCAGGGGGATGAAGTAATCGCCGGTGCGAATCAGCACGGCTTGCATGCCGGGGCGCGCGTCGATCGATTTTTTCATCTCGCGGGCGATGGCCAGCACGACATCTTTTTCGTACGTTCGATTTCGGCCAATGGCCCCCGGGTCCTCGCCGCCGTGACCGGCGTCGATCGCGATCACGACGTCACGGTTGTTCTGCTGCACGTCGGCCAGGCTCTTGACCGCCCTGTTTTGTGAGTCGTCTTCGGGAAACAGGTCGACCACGAGGCGGTGCCGGTACTGTCCTACCGGGTCCAGCATGAAACTCTTGACGCGGCTTTTTTTCTCCAGGTCCAGCACGACACGCAGCGAACCCCCGTCCTTCTCGCCGTGCCGTACATTTTCGATAACCCCGGCGTGTTTTTCCGGCAGTGCGAGCGGTGTTTCGAGTTCAGTGAGTTCAAGGTCGATGACCACGCGCGGCGGATTCTCAAGCGTAAACAGCTTGTAGTCGACCCGTGCATCCAGGTCCAGCACGGCGCGGGTTTTGTCGGGACCGGCCCAGACACGGAAGCCGTCGACATCTGTCGCCAGCGCCGGAAGCGAAGCAATCATGAGGGCCAGGGCGAGGATCAGCCGAAAATGCATCGCGGGAATCAACCTCCAATGTCGATAGTTGCAATGATGAATCAAAAATCCGGAAATTGCAACGGATTCCCATTAAAAACGGATAGATAGGGTTTTATTCTAGAATCTTCTTTTCTAAATTGGCTCGAACTTTATCCGCTATACCCCTGCCGTGACTGGTGAATGAGCGGCAGGAAATATGACGTGAACCATCGGTCTCGCCGAATTCGAGCAGGATGTCCGGCGGCGGAAGCAAAGGTTCACCGCGCTCCGGCCATTCCACCATCAGCACGGTATTGCGTTGAAACAGGTCGCGAATCGCGAGGTATTCGAGTTCTTCAGGGTCCTCGATACGGTACAGGTCGAGGTGCAGCACGACCTGACCTTTGACTTCGTAGGTCTCGAGCAGGCCGTAACTCGGACTTTTCACGTAACCCCGAAAGCCCAGCGCATGAATATAGGCACGGGTGAACAGCGTTTTACCTGCACCCAGGTCGCCGCGCAGATATATCACGCATGGCGGCGCCAGAACACGGGCAAACAAACCGGCCAGCGCTGCGGAAGCGGTCTCGTCGGGCACCGCCTGCCGCCAATTTACATCGGCCTTGCTCATACGCTGTTCAGTACGGCAGGAACATGGTTCGTGATATCGGAGGCGAGCATGCCCCGCTGCCCGACCTGGCTCGCGGCGAGATCTCCGGCCGACGCATGCGCAACGACACCCGCCTGCGCCGCCTGCCAGGTATCGAGCCCCTGCCCCAGCAAGGCCCCGATCACGCCGGCCAGCACGTCGCCCGACCCGGCCGTGGACATGCCCGGGTTGCCCAGCGGGCAAATGGCATAAACACCGTCGGGCCGCGCTACAACGGTCCCGCAGCCTTTCAGGACGGCAACGGCAGCATAGCGCTGCGCGATCGCCTGTGCCGCAGCCACGCGGTCCCGCTGCACTTCGCGGACGGAAGTACCGAGCAGGCGCCCCGCCTCGCCCGGGTGCGGCGTCAGCACCCATTCGCGGGGGCCCCGCTCCGGCTCCATGTCCGCCAGCAGGCTCAGGCCGTCGGCATCCAGTACCATCGGCTTGCCCGCGTCGATGCAGGCCCGCAGCATGGCACGGGACCAATCCGTTCGCCCCAGGCCGGTACCGGCCACGACAACATCCGATGCTTCGAGCAGAGGACCGGCGTCCGTGAGCCCGGTGACAGCGCGCGCCATGAGTTCCGGGCAGGAAATGTTGACCAGCGAGGCATGCTCCGGCCGGGTGCCGATGGTGACCTTGCCCGCCCCGGCACGCAGGGCGGCCTCCCCCGCCAGGCGGACGGCGCCGCTCATGCCGACCTCGCTGCCGACAATGGCCAGCGAGCCGTAATCGCCCTTGTGCGAATTCAGCCTCCGGTCAAACAGCAAATCTTCGAAAATATCTTCCTGTATCAGAATTCCTGAATCATTTTCGGTATCGTGGACCGAATCGGGCACCTGGAGGTCATCGAACAGCACATCTCCGCTGTGGTCCGGCCCGTCAGCAGTGAACAGGCCGCGCTTGACCCCGATAAAGGTCACGGTAAGGTCGGCAATCACCGTCGTGCCCAGCGCAACCCCGGTGTCCGCGTGCAGACCCGAAGGAATGTCGACCGCGGCGATCAGCGCATTGGCATGGTTCACGGCCTCGATCGCCTCGGCGTACGCACCCGCGGGCTCGCGGTCCAGCCCGGTGCCGAGCAGTGCATCGACGATCACGTCGTAGGTATCCAGCGCCTCGAGCGGCCAGGCCAGCGGAACACCGCCTTTTTCACGCCAGCGCCCGGCGGCCAGCGCCGCGTCGCCACCGAGCTCCGCCGGATCCCGAAGCGCGCAGACATCCACCGGAATCCCGGCCTCCATCGCCAGCCGCGCAACGATGTAGCCGTCACCGCCGTTGTTGCCCCCGCCGCACAGCACGAGGTAGCGCCGGGCGTCGGGAAACAGTTGCCGAACGGCTTCAAAAACGGCCGCGCCGGCTCGCTCCATCAAGTCAATCCCGGGAATCCCGTGATCCTCGATCGCGCAGCGGTCCAGGCGCCGTACCTGCTCGGCGGTATACAATCGGTTTGCCTGATCCATCATGAGTGAATTATATCCGTGAAAAAGCCGGCAGGAACAGGAGATAAACGCGGTGACGGAACGGCTTGCGCGAACGATCTGGACGCCGCGGCATTGGCTGAACTCGCTCTCCGCATCAAGGACTGGGGCCGGCAGGAAGGCTTTCAGCAGCTGGGCATCTGCGACACCGGCCTGGATGCGCACGAGCAGCACCTGCTGCGCTGGCTCGAAAACGGCATGCACGGCGAGATGGCTTACATGCAACGGCACGGCACGCGCCGCAGCCGGCCCGCTGATCTCGTTCCGGGAACCGTCCGGGTCATCTCGGCCCGCATGGACTACCTGCGCGACGAAGCGCGTCCCGCGCTGGACTTGCTGAACGAACCCGAGCAGGGCCTGGTTTCGCGCTACGCGCTCGGGCGGGACTACCACAAGGTTCTGCGCAAAAGACTGCAGAACCTGGCCACGCGCATCGAACGCGAAATCGGACCGTTCGGCTACCGTGTTTTCGTCGACTCCGCGCCGGTTCTGGAAAAAGCGCTCGCCGAAAAGGCCGGCCTCGGCTGGATCGGAAAACACAGCAACCTGCTGAACCGCCAGGCCGGCAGCTGGTTTTTTCTCGGCGAGATCTACACCGACCTGCCGCTGCCCACCGACGAGGCGGCGACCAACCATTGCGGCGACTGCGTGCGCTGCATCGAGGCCTGTCCCACCGGCGCCATCATCGCGCCTTACCGGGTAGATGCCCGCCGCTGCATTTCCTACCTTACGATCGAATTGAAGGGGTCGATCCCGGTCAAGCTGCGTCCGCTGATGGGCAACCGGATTTATGGCTGCGACGACTGCCAGGCGGTCTGCCCGTGGAACCGCTTTGCGCAGCCTTCCGGGGAGGACGACTTTGCGCCGCGTCATGGCCTCGACGACAGCGCGCTGATCGATCTGTTTTCCTGGACCGAAGAGCAGTTCCTGCAGCGCACCGAGGGCAGCGCCATCCGCCGGACAGGCTACGAAGGCTGGCTGCGCAACATCGCGGTAGCGCTGGGAAACATCGACCTTTCAAAGGCCGTGAACCCGGGCCAAGTCGTCGCCGCGCTGGAAAGCCGCAGATCGCATCCATCACCGCTCGTCAGGGAACATGTCGAGTGGGCCCTCGCACGTCAAAAACAGGCGTGAAATGGGTTCTAAACCGGGCATCCGGTGTGCTATCCTTCCGGCCAATCCCCGGGTCCTCCCGAACTGTTCGCGGCGGGCCGCAACGTCTGATGTACCGAGGTGTTCCATGACCCTTATCGAGCGTTTGAACGCGCTTCGCGCACACGGCGGCCCCGCCCGCACCCACGGCCTTTCCGACGAACAGATCATGCATTTTGCCGAGGCCGACCCCAGCCTGGCCGAAGCCATCGAAGCAGCGCACCAGGCGTTCGAAACACTGATCGAAGAGGAACCCGAACTGCTGGAATTGGACGAAGTGGCGCAGGCCGCGGCCATCCAGGAAGGCTACGTCAACTTTTACGCCGAAGACGCGGTGAACCCCTATGTCTCCATCGCGGCCCGCGGCCCCTGGATCGTCACGCTCAAGGGCGCGGTGATCTACGACGTGGGCGGCTACGGCATGATCGGCGCGGGCCACGCGCCGGCGCCGGTGCTGAAAGCCATGAACCAGCCGCACGTCATGGCCAACATCATGACGCCCAACATCAGCCAGAAGCGGCTGGTCGAGCGGCTGCGCAGGGAAATCGGCCACACGCGCGGCGCATGCCCGTTCGCACGCTTCCTGTGCGTAAACAGCGGCTCCGAGTCCGTGACGGTCGCGGCCCGCCTTGCAGACGTCAATGCCAAGATCATGACCGACCCGGGCGGGCGCTATGCCCACAAACCGACGCGCATCCTCAGCCTGACCGGCAGTTTCCACGGCCGCACGCAGCGCCCGGCGCAATTCTCCGACTCCACGCGCAAGAACTACTGCAGGCACCTCGCGTCTTTCCGCGACTACGACCGGCTGATCACGGTCGATCCGAACAATGTCGAACAGCTGCGCCAGGTATTTGAATGGGCGGACAGCAACGGCACGTTCATCGAGGCCTTCTTCATGGAACCCGTGATGGGCGAAGGCAATCCCGGCATGGCGATCACGCCGGAATTCTACGCCGAGGCGCGCCGCCTGACGAAGGAGCACGGCAGCCTGCTGCTCGTCGATTCGATCCAGGCCGGCCTGCGTGCGCGGGGCGTGCTTTCCATCATCGACTACCCGGGCTTCGAGAACCAGGAAGCCCCGGACATGGAAACCTATTCCAAGGCCCTCAACGCCGGCCAGTACCCGCTTTCCGTACTGGCCATGAACGAGCGCGCCGCCGGCCTCTACCGCAAGGGCGTTTACGGCAACACGATGACCACCAACCCGCGCGCCCTGGACGTCGCGGTCGCCGTGCTGGATGGCTTGACCCCGGAAATACGGCAGAACATCCGGGACCGCGGCGCGGAAGCGCTCGCCAAGCTCAAGACCATGGGCGAAGAACTCGGCGACCGCGTGACCGGCGTGCAGGGTACCGGGCTGCTGTTCAGCGTCGCTCTGGACGGAAACCGCTACAAGGCCTATGGCAAGGACTCCGTCGAGGAATACATGCGGTTCAACGGCATCGCGGTGATCCACGGCGGTGAAAATTCACTGCGCTACACGCCGTATTTCGGCATCACCAGCGAAGAAATCGACCTGCTGGTCAACGCCACGCGCGAAGCGATACTGAACGCCCCGCAGAAAAAGACCGCGGACGAAGCCGCCGCGGCCTGAACCCGCTGGGCGAATAGAGAAAGGCGGCCCGAAGGCCGCCTTTTTTGTGGCTTAGACATGGGGTCAGGGTAGCTCTGCTAATCTGACCCCGGTCCTTTTTACACCATCAGTACCTGCATCAACTGAAGGGAGAACCAGCACCCGGCGAGAAGCAAGCCGAAGCCGGCGGCGTTTCCTGCGACGCCGGCCATGAACCATGCACCTTTCTTCACCCGGCAAAAACGCGACGCAGGCGCTTTGACAGCAGGTGGCGAGTTCGGGGTCGCCTGCATCGCGCTGCTTTCGGGGGCGAGGAAGAGGGTCAGGTGCTGGATCATGGCTGGTTCTCCTTTCAGTGATGCTTAAAAGAAGAACACGGCGGGTTCTCAAAAGTTGAGAACGTTTTTACCCGACCATTATTTAGCCTGGCAGTTGGGAGGTCCCGGATATTCGCTACGCGAATTCCGGGATGACGGACTTGTATATGCCCGTGGTTCGTTGCGCTTCTTTCGCCACCGCCTCGCGTAAAAACTCCGGGGCCAGCACTTCGACCTCTGAGCCGTAGCGCATGATATCCATGATCAGTTCGCGTGCACCGCTGAACGGCACTTTCAGCAGCCAGGAGCCGTCATCCATGAATTCGCCTTCCTGCTCCGGGTGCCAGTTCTCCTCGGCCACCCAGCGCGACATCTCGGGGGTGAACTTCAACTCGGCGGTATGCTCGGCCGGGCCGGAGAAAATACCGTAGGAACGGTCGAAGTGCTCCGACAGCCTGGCTTTGCTCACCGCCTTGGCTTTTTTCTCCAGCAGCGTCTGTTCGCGAATCCGTTCCAGTGCGAAGCTGCGCAGGCCCTTGGCCTCGTGACACCAGGCGTCCAGGTACCAGGAGTTGCGGTGCTGGGTCAGGCGCTGCGGCGAAACGACGCGCTCGCTTTCCTCGTCGCGGCCGCGGCCGTGGTAACGGATTTTCAGCCGCTTGCGCTGCACCAGTGCGCCCAGCACATCCTGGAACATGCGCGCCGGCACCGCCCTGCCCGCCACGTTCTGGATATGAATGCGGGATTCGCCGCTTTCCGGCTCAACACCCTTTTTCTGCAGCAGCGAGGTGATCCGACCCTGCAGGGACTTCAATTCGCCTTCCAGCAGGCCGGGCTGCACGTTGCCCAGCACCTGGCGCGCGGTCAGCAAGGCCTGCAATTCACCGGGGCTGATCCAGATACCCGGCAGGTCAAAGGGCTGCTCGTAACTGCGGTCGTAGTAAAAACCCCGGTTTTCCGAATCCTGTTCGAGCGGCGCTCCGAGGAAATCCCGCAGTTCCGCTATCAGGCGATACAAGGTGGCTTGCGAGCAACCCAGCCGCTCCATCAGGTCATGCCGCGAGATCGGCGTGCGGCGCTGGTTGAGGATGTTATGGAGGTGGTACAGGCGTTCGACTTTGCTCATCGGGTTATTCTAGCGCTATTTCTTGATCCGGTTTGCCCGGTCATGGCGTTCAATCGAGGCCGACCAGAACAGGATGTTTTGTGAGGCCGACCCGTTCGACAGCCGAGTGCGAGGATACCCCGCAAGGGGCGCCGAGACAGACGCACGAGCCGGGTTAAGGGCCCGGGTTGCTGTTTGGCGTGGAGGTGAGAAGATCCCGGATAAGCGCTTCGCGCTTTCCGGGATGACGTGAGTAAAAACAGGCCGCTTTCCGGGATGACGTGAGTAAAAACAAGCCGCTTTCCGGGATGACGGGAGTACTTATGAAGCAGCGGCGCGGGCCTCCACGAACGCGATGGCCTTTCGAACCCGGGCCAGGCTGCGTTCACGGCCGACCAGTAACAGGGTCTTGTCGATCGAAGGGCTGACCGCGCTGCCGGCCAGCGCGACGCGCAGCGGCTGGGCGATCTTGCCCATTCCGGCTTCCAGTTCCTCGGCGGTGCCGCGCACGATGCCGTCCAGCGCCTCGACAGCCCAGTCGTCCAGCACTTCCAATTTTGCCAGGACCGCCTGCAGCGGCTCCAGCGCCACCGGGCGCAGGTGCTTCTTGGCCGCGTTTGCGTCGAACTCGTCGAAATCCTCGTAGAACATGCGGCTGACCTCGGCCATCTCTTTCAGCGTTTTCACGCGGTCCGCCTGCACGCCGACCAGGTCTTCGAGCGCCGGCCCGTTGTCGGCGTCAATGCCCAGCGCGTCGAACTGGAACGCCAGGTGTTTCGCCACCTCGGCGGCCGGCAGTTCGCGCATGTAGTGCTGATTGAGCCAGTCGAGCTTGTCGGTGCTGAAGGCCGAGGCCTTGCGGTTGACATCGTCGATGTCGAACAGGCTGATCATCTCCTCGCGGCTGAACACCTCCTGGTCGCCGTGCGACCAGCCCAGGCGCACCAGGTAGTTCACCAGCGCCTGCGGCAGGTAGCCGTCGTCGCGGTACTGCAGCACGCTGACCGCGCCGTGGCGCTTGCTCAGGCGCGCGCCGTCGTCGCCGAGGATCATCGGCACGTGCGCGAACTCCGGCGGCTCGGCGCCCAATGCGCGATAGATGTTGATCTGCCGCGGCGTGTTGTTGATGTGGTCGTCGCCGCGGATCACCAGCGAAACCTCCATGTCCATGTCGTCCACGACCACGGTGAAGTTGTAAGTCGGCGAGCCGTCCGGCCGCGCGATGACCAGGTCGTCCAGTTCGTCGTTGGAAATCGAGATGCGCCCGCGCACGCGGTCTTCGAATACCACCGAGCCGCCCTGCGGGTTCTTGAAGCGCACCACGGGCTTCACGCCATCGACCGGCTCCGCGCCGGCCCGGCAATGCCCGTCGTAGCGCGGCTTGAGACCCGCTTTCATCGCCTCTTCACGCAACGTGCCGATACGCTCCTTGCTGCAATAGCAGTGATAAGCCTGGCCCTCGTCCAGCAATTGCTGCACCACCTCTGCGTAGCGGCCAAAGCGCTGCGTCTGGTAGAACGGCCCCTCGTCGTAGTCCAGCCCCATCCATTCCATGCCTTCCAGGATCGCCTGCACGGACTCGGGCGTGGAGCGCTCCAGGTCGGTGTCCTCGATGCGCAGGATGAATTTACCGCCCGCGTGGCGCGCCTGCAGGTAACAGAACAGCGCGGTACGCGCGCCGCCCACGTGAAGGTAGCCGGTCGGGCTGGGTGCAAAACGGGTTCTCATAGTCGATATCCTGGGGCCTGTCGTCAGGCCAAAAAAAAAGCCGCCTCATGGAGAGGCGGCAAGTTTATCAGAAGCGCGTCGGTAGGAGAGACTGAAGCGCGCTTCGGGGGAGATTCAGCAGCTGTCCTCGCGAATCACGATGTTCGCGGTGGTGGACGGAACCTCTTCGGGCAGGTAGAACACGGTCCAGTTCTGATC
>JAZBPJ010000058.1:0-3649 GCA_036351575.1 Lysobacterales bacterium
AAGAAACTCATCGTGTTTCTGACCGTGGCCGTGCTGCTCGCCGGCTGCACCAGTTTCGCCTACAAGCGGCTCGACTGGCTGATCCCCTGGTACGTTGACGGTTATGTCGACCTGACGAGTGAGCAGCGCGCACTGCTGCGCCAGAAGCTCACTTCCCCGCTCGAATGGCACCGCGGGGAAGAACTGGCCGGCTACATCGCCATCCTGGACGGCATCGAAGCCGACCTCGAAAAGCCCGTCAGCGCTGAAATCGTCCGCGGCTGGGCGGAGGAATTGATCGAGGCAGCCGAGCGCGTGCAGACGTCGCTGTTGATGGTCGCGCTGGAATTCGGCGATGAAGTCACCGACGAGCAGACCGAGGAATTCGTCGAGAGCCTGTGGGAGCGCCAGCGCGAACTGGAGGAAGAACTGGCCGAGCGAAGCGACACGGAATACGCAGAAGACGATTTCGAGAGCATGGAAGAAACCCTGGAGCGTTTCCTCGGACGGCTGACGCAAGAGCAAAAGACCATCCTGCGGGAGGCATCCGGGAAATTGGTGCGCTTCGACAAGGCCTGGCTGGACGAGCGCCGTGCCTGGCTGGAAAAAATGCAGAAGCTGCTGCGGCGGGAACCGGGCTGGCGCGAGGGTATTCTCAACGCCTACAAAGAGCGTGAAGCGCTGCGTTCACCGGAGTACAAGGCCGCTTTCGAGCACAACATGAGCCTGGCCACGCAGGCTTACGCCGAGGTGCTGAACACGATGACCGAGCGCCAGCGCAAAAATGCGGCGGACGAGTTTGAAGACCTGAGGCGGTTGTTGAGGGGGTTGATGGGGGATACCGGCTAGTTTGCTGACACTGGATGCAGTAAGCACGGCCTGATCTGGCCGTTACCGGAATGATCAAATGCAGTCGGGCCCGCGAGCGATCGTCTTGCCGTCAATTTCAAGTGACTTCAAACGGCTTTCCAGGTGATCGCCGTCGGTCTTGCCGTGCTCGATCATGACCGGTACGAAGCGATGGTCTCGCGCGTAGTAGGTCCGGGTGTAACGGGTGCTGCCGGCGCGGCGGATTTTTTCGACGGGATAGGTGGTGACACATCCCAGGACCGTCTGAGTGCGCTCGGCCGGCCGCGCCCTGAAATGCTCCTGCTCGATCTCGTCTTCATCCAGGACCTGCAGGAACCACTCGTCCTCGCCGCGCTCGAGCCCCAGGCGGATCACCATGCCGAGCGTCGATTCATCGACCACGCCCGGCTTGATCGCGATGGTCGATTCACCGTCCGGGTAGATGGAATGAACTTCACCACGGGCCCAGTCGAAATTTGCCGCCCAGCGGAAAGTCTTGATGGCTTTCACGTTACGCTCAAATGCCAACGGCCTGGGCAGGTCGTCGTGCCAGTCGCCGCGGCTGAAAGAATTCTCCTCGACGCCTATGACTCTCGCCAGGCCCCTGGTCCCCCGGGTTTGGCTTTGCATACGCCATTCACCGTTACCGGACGTGAATGTGAATGTCGTTTCTCCCGCCAGCTTTTCGTTGCGAAACAGCTCCATCGTGACCTTGAACCCGGTTCGATCAGCAGCCACGCCGATTGCCGGCAGAGACAGAATGGCTGCAAGAAAGAAGCGGAAAATGTTATTCGACCTTTTATTCACGCGGCCATTGTAACAGTGCGCCGCGGGGCGGCAGATTGTGCGGCCGGGTGAAATACGCAAAACTTTTGATCGAGTTGAGTGGGGGAGAGGGATTACAGGCTAGCTTGTGTAAGGAGAGGGATTACAGGCTACGTCCATGTAGCCTGCCCTTCGGGCTCGCCGCGCGGGGCGCGGTCTCGTGAAAAATCGTTCCTGACGATTTTTTCGAACCCAGTCGGCCCCTGGCCGACGGGTTCGCTCCCTCGATCCCCGGGCGATAATGAACAAGGCCACCCGAAGGTGGCCTTGTTCATTATTGGCTGGGGGAGAGGGATTTACTCGGTACGTCCATGTACCTCGCCCTCACTTCGTTCGGGTCGCCTCAGCTGCGCTTCGGCGCGTCCAAAACGGCTATCCTGCCGTTTTGTCGAACCCAGCCGGCCTCTGGCCGACGGGCTCGACCCCTCGACCCCGGACGTAAAAAAGGAAAGCCACCGTGACGGTGGCTTTCCTTTTTTATGGCTGGGGGAGAGGGATTCGAACCCCCGCTGGCGGAGTCAGAGTCCGCAGTCCTACCACTAGACGATCCCCCATGAAGATCGTTGCTCCGAAGAGCGGCAGCAGGCGTATTTTAACGCTTGCTGTACTGCGTTGCCTTGCGGGCCTTGTGCAGGCCGACTTTCTTGCGCTCGACCTCGCGCGCGTCGCGCGTGACGTAGCCGGCTTTGCGCAGCGGCTTGCGCAGTTCCTCGTCGTACTCGATCAAAGCACGCGTCAGGCCCAGGCGGATCGCACCGGCCTGGCCGGAGATGCCGCCGCCGATGACGGTTGCCTTGATGTCGAAGTTGTCGGTCATTTCGACCTTCTCCAGCGGCTGACGCACGATCATGCACGCGGTTTCGCGGCCGAAGAATTCGTCCAGGGGACGGTCGTTGACCATGATCTGTCCGGTGCCCTTGGTCAGGAACACGCGGGCGGTCGAAGACTTGCGTCGTCCGGTTCCGTAATACTGTTCAGTTGCCATTCTTTAATCCTTTCCCGGCTCAGAGCTCGAGTGCTGTAGGCTGCTGGGCGGCATGCGGGTGCTCGGGACCGGCATACACGTGCAGCTTCTTGAACATCGCACGGCCCAGCGGGTTGCGAGGCAGCATGCCCTTCACGGCGCTCTGGATCACGCGCTCGGGGTGCTCGGCCAACTGCTTTTCCAGGTTGATCGATTTCAGGTTGCCGATATAGCCGGTGTGACGGTAGTACATCTTGTCCTGCAGCTTGTTACCGGTAACCCGCACTTTTTCAGCATTGATAACGATGATGTTATCGCCCGTATCCACATGCGGCGTGTACTCGGGCTTGTGCTTGCCGCGCAGGCGGTGCGCCAGTTCGGCGGCCAGCCGGCCCAGCGTTTTGTCGGTCGCGTCGACCACGCACCAGTCGCGTTCTACGGTCTGCGGCTTTGCTACGTACGTTTTCATAATTGTCTCTCGTAAAAAACCCGCGAGAACAAAAAGCCCGCAGGTGAAGAGCGAGAATTTTAAGGGGTATGGGAGACGAAATCAACCTTCAGTTCAACACGAGGGATGGTAGATCCCGGATAATCGCTTCGCGATTTCCGGGATGACGAAGGACATAACCGCCACCGTCACCCCGGAAAGTGCGTCAGCACTTATCCGGGGCCGGGATGACGTTTGTGGGATTAAATTTTCAGCCTTTTCACTTCTTCACCTTTCACAAGGTGGCTGTCGATGATTTCGTCAACGTCTTCTTCGTCGATAAAGGTGTACCAGGTGGCATCCGGGTAAACCACGCACACAGGACCGGTCTCGCAGCGGTCCAGGCAGCCGGCCTGGTTGACGCGCACCTTGCCCTCGCCCGACAGGCCCAGTTCCTTGACGCGTTTCTTGGCGTAGGCACGCAGGGCCTCGCTGCCGCATTCGTTGCAGCTGGGGCGGTCGGCGCCCGGTTCGCGCTGGTTGCAGCAGAAGAAGATGTGTCGGTTGAAATAGGACATGGTTTTAAAGGTGGGGGAGTACTGCGA
>JAZBPJ010000059.1:0-4284 GCA_036351575.1 Lysobacterales bacterium
GTAGTCAAGATAGTCCATATGTTTGGTCATTACGACCTTGCCACTGGCGATACCTGTCTCGATACGGGGTGTCGCTCGGCGAGTAATGACATGAATTGTTTTTACATCCGGGTCGGACAGTGCAGCCTTGAGGATGCCGTCGCCTGCGGTGCCGCTGGCTCCAAATACAGCAATTTCGTGGATGCTCCCGGTTTTGGCGCTCGACAGCGGTTCCACCTGCTGATTGTCGAAAAGATTGGCCATAACACCAAACAAGTAGAACACGACGAAAAGTGCCAATGGCGCGAGAAGGATTGTGCGAAGCCTGGGAAGTTTCATGACGTACAAGAGTAAATGGGCCGAACAGGAATAGCCACAAGCTGCATGTGGGGCCTTTCAGTATTTGCCAAGTTTTCCTTCGGGTCGACAACAGTCAAAACGCACTCTAATCAGTATGGTTCCGCTGTTAGCCCCACAACAGAAGTAAGGCTCAATTGGTCGCTATTCTCTTTAGACGGCCAAGAGCAGACTTTTGAATACGCTTGAGCTGCAGGGTCCGTAAAGCGCCCGGCTTCACCTGAAGGCTTCGAGCAGCAATGGGCGCATGCTCTCCTTCTCGACCGCGTGCACCTGGTCCTCGATGCGATAACGCTGACCGTTGAGTGTCAGGTCAATCTCCAGGTTCACGTACCAAGCCTCGTGCACCGGGACCGGTTCGTCGCCGTCCGGGTTGTATTTCGGACTTCCCTGCTGCCAGAAATTATGGTCGTAGTCGGCGATCAGTTGCACCGGCGCCTGGCCCGGGAACGCATACGAAAAGGAATGAATCATGATGGATTCGACATGCGGGTTTATGCCCATCCCGCCCACTTTCCGCACGAACACCTCGAAATATACCGAGTCGGGGCTGCGGACTTCCTTCCACAGAAAAGGAACGCCCGAGACGCTGCGCGCGATGTCGGAAGGATAGGTCGAAATGTAGAGTTCGCTTTTGCCGTCGAGCGCTCGGATCAGCGTCTCGTAGCTGAGGACCGTTGCCTTAAAACATCCCTGTAGGCCAATGACCAGGACCGCCAGCGTGCCCAGGGCAAGCGTGCGGTACCGCATACGGTATCCGGCCCCGGTCACTTCTCGTTCAATCGGCCTAATGAGATTCATGCGGGTATTGTAATGGAATCGCTTTTCCATCCCCTGGATGATAAACGTCAGTCGAATGCGGCATTTCGGTACGCCTTCGACTCGTCTGCTCCTGGCCGAAACGGGTCGGTAGCAGTCAAAGCACATGAATATCAGCATGGTTCGGTTGTTAAGCAAACTGCGGAAACTGGAAGGAAAAGACCGCTCATTCCAGGGAACGGCCAGTTGATACATCGCCTATTGCGTGGATTTCTGCACTCGGTCGCCAGGCGAGACAGGCCCCACAATCACCCGGGGACGCTTTTGGAGCAAGGTCGGACAAACGCTTTGCCTAGGGCAAAGGAGGCACATTGAACTCGATCGCGGCCAGTTGCTCCGGCGCGGCCCCGACGGACCGAAGGAAGGGCAGCCACCGAGGGTCGGCGGCCAGGTTCTTTATCTGGGGATAGCCCAGTATCTGCGTCCAGCCGGAACCCGCCCCGGTTTCCCGTTCCTTTTCCAGCCAGTAAAAGGCTTCGTCGAGATTGCCGGTCCAGGCATGGACAAGGGCGACCTCGGACCCGTATTCCTCACCGGAAATTTCGATCAATCGGGACAACTCGCGACGGAAATCGGCTTCCTGCCCCCGTTCGTGAAAAATGAGCGCGCGCCCGATTGCCTGGTTGGACTCGCCCGGTTCGTCGTCGATGGCCTGCTGAGCGAGTTCGACTTCGTTCATGAGCAAGTACGCAATGCAGCGGAAGTAATCGGTGCCATACCGCTCCGGTGACAGCAACTGCACCGTTTCCAGCTTCGCCAGCGCACGCTCCGGGTCTCCGGTAAACAGGTACATCAGGCCCAGGTTGAAGTGGGCGCTTGCGCTCAGGGGGTTAGTGATCGTGATTCGTTCGTAATAGGGGATCGACTCTTCGATGCGACCCAGGGCGAACAACATCGTTGCCGCATCGGCCGGGTCGGATGACAGCTCGATGGCCCGCTCGTAATGACGGGCCGCGGTCTGCAGGTCGTTCCGCCAGGCATAGGCGGCAAACCCGAGGCCGCTGTGCGCTGCAGCCAGGTCGGGATCGATGTTCAGGGCATTTTCCAGTGCTTCCCGTACCTTCGCGACACCCTGTTCCAGTCCGATCAGGCCGAAGTAAATCTGCTTTTCATACGCCTTGGACAACCCGACCCAGGCGGACGCATACCCGGGATCGATCGCCAGTACCTGTTGGTAGAGTTCGACCGCGCGCTTCGAATCCGCGGGCGTTCTTCGCGCGTTGACCGAGCCGGCCTGGAGGTACAGGGCGTACGCTTCGGGGTCGGTCTTCTCGATGCTTTCGGGGCCGTCGACGAGGGTCACTTTCAATCGCTCGACCACGGCGGCAGCTACTTCGTCCTGGATCGCGAAGATATCCCGCCATGGCCGGTCAAAGGTCTCGGACCAGATGTGTGCGTCGGTGCGGCCGTCAATCAACTGGGCCGTGATGCGAATCTGGTTGCCCGACCGGCGCACTGAGCCCTCCAGAACGTGGTTCACGTCCAGTTCCCTGGCCACCTCCGTGAGCTTGATGTCCTTGCCCTTGTAGCTGAATGCAGAGGAGCGCGAGATCACCTTCAGCTCCGGTATCCGGGCGAGGAGGTTGAGCAGTTCCTCGGAAATGCCGTCGGAGAAATATTCCTGTTCCTCGTCCGCGCTCATGTTGACGAAGGGCAGCACGACAATCGAGTTTTCGCCATAGGCCTGGTCACGGGCCTCGTCCCGGCCGGATTGACGGGCCTCCTGCACGCGCTCGGCCAGATCGGCCTGTCGGGCGGCTTCCCTGTGGTGGGAGATGACGAACTTGTCGATCGCGAAGTAGCTCAGTGCCAGAAGAAGCCCGACGATGATCAGGCGGTCCAGTCGCTGGCTTCGGCGCCGGTCATCCGGAGACTCGCGAACGATTTTCTCCTCGCGGATCAAGCCCCGTGGCGTGAGATCGAACCACCACGACAACACGATGGCCGGCACGAATCCGATCGCCAGGCAGAGCACGACCGTCCGGATCGCCAAGTCCCCCAGTCCGAATACCGGAAACAGAGTCTCCGCGACCTGGATGATCAGCCAGGATGTCACGATATACGCAGCGCCCGCACGAAATACGTTTCTGCGTTTCATTTCGCTGAATAGTGACATCAGGCGTAAATCTCCAATTTCCCCCAAGCGAGAGAATAACCCACAAAACCAAAAGTGCACCATTGAAAGTGGCCGGCGATCGGTTGCTTTCGTACTCAACGGTTTCCGGAATGGGTCGGTAACAGCCAAAGCCAACTGGAATCAGCTTGATTCCGTTAGTTGGCAGAATCCGGAAATTGAATGAAATAAGCCGCCCGGTTCAGCGAGCGGACAGGAGCGGAATATGGGAGAATCTAAACGCTGCCATCTACACCTGCAAAGGGCGTAAGGGTCTTTCTTGCGGTCTGCCGTCCTCAGCACCGGCCAAAATCGTCACAGTTTCGTCAAGCATCCCGCCCCCACATCCCACACACTACAGGTGGCAGAAACCGCGCGGTGGTTGGGAGGTATCCGATGAATCTCATTTCGAGAGCAGTTTTTGGGGTGTCGCTGTTTTTTGTATTTTCAACGGCGCCCCTGTTCGGTGACTCAATACTCGATATTACTTTCAATGTCCGGCCATCCTGGAGCGGGGCCTGGTTCAACCCCGACCAGCCCGGGCATGGCATCAGCGTCGAAATTCTGGACGATGAACGCACCATCTTTTTCTGGTACACCTATGATCTGGACGGCAACCCGTTCTGGCTGATTGCCCAGGGTGAGAACAACCAAATTCGTCTGTGGGATCTGTTTCTCCCGTACATCCGCGTTGAGGCGACAGCCTACTACCATGAAGGCATGATTTTCGGCGAGTTCGACCCGGCCACCCGGGAGCAGCAGGAATGGGGCACGATCATTCTCGATTTTCTATACTTGGATTGCAGCACCGCCCACATGGAGTGGTATCCAACCATGGAAGGTTTCACCCAGGGTTCCACTGACCTTGTGCGACTGACCTCGCTTTCCGAGCTGGACTGTGTCGAACCGCAAGACGTCGCCGGGAACTGGGAGGTTCAATTCGGATATGATGCCGAACTCAAATACCCGGTTGAACTTGTAGCCACGCCAGACCCGGAGAATCCCGATCAACCGGA
>JAZBPJ010000060.1:0-29028 GCA_036351575.1 Lysobacterales bacterium
TACTCGGCCACGTCTTCCGGCCAGTACTCCGCCTCGATCGAGGTATAAACGCCGCCGCGCACGTTGAATGTCGCCGTCAGGCGGGCGAAGCGGGGCGCAAGGGTCTCGACCAGGTCATCCAGGATGCGGTTGGTGACGGCCTCGTGGAACGCGCCTTCGTCGCGGTAACTCCACAGGTAGAGCTTCCAGGATTTGAGTTCCACGCAGAGTTCGTCCGGAACGTACTCCAGTTCGAGGTGTGCGAAGTCCGGCTGACCGGTCTTGGGACACAGGCAGGTGAATTCGGGTGTCTCGATTCGAATGGTATAATCGCGGGCCGTTTTCGGGTTGGGAAAGGTGTCGAGTTCCTTGCTGGGTGCGGTGCTCATGGCATCTCCGTATGATTCCCTGTAGATTAGCCCGATACTATAAGAGATCGGGCCGACGAGTACATCGGCCCAATAAATATTTCGAGAGAAAACCAGTCATTTCATGAACCAGACAACAAGGGATTGCAGCGGAGCGGCGTTCCGCGGGTGTGAGGCATGAGGCTGTCCGCGATCAAGCTGGCCGGGTTCAAATCCTTCGTCGATCCCACCACGTTCCATGCGCCGAGCAACCTGACCGGCATCGTCGGGCCGAACGGCTGCGGCAAATCCAACATCATCGACGCGGTGCGCTGGGTGATGGGCGAGGGATCGGCCAGGGTGCTGCGCGGCGAATCGATGGCCGACGTCATTTTTTCCGGTTCATCCACGCGCAAACCCGTGGGCACCGCCTCGGTGGAACTGGTGTTCGACAACAGTTCCGGCCGCGTCACGGGCCAGTTCGCCGGTTACAACGAAATCTCGGTCAAGCGCTCGGTCTCGCGTGACGGCGTATCACTCTATTACCTGAACGGCACGCGCTGCCGGCGCAAGGACGTGCGCGACCTGTTTCTGGGCACCGGTCTCGGTTCGCGCAGTTATTCCATCATCGAGCAGGGCATGATTTCCGAGGTGGTCGAGGCCAAGCCGGAAGAAATCCGTGCCCACCTCGAAGAGGCGGCCGGGATCTCCCGTTACAAGGAACGGCGGCGGGAAACCGAGCGCCGCATCCAGCATACGAGGGACAACCTGTCCCGCCTGACCGATCTTCGCGAAGAAGTCGGCAAGCACCTGTCCCGCCTGAAACGCCAGGCCAATGCAGCCGAGCGCTACCGCAAGCTGAAACAGCAGAAGCGGGAACTCGAGGCCCGCCTGACCGCGCTGCAGTGGAAAGCCCTGACTGACGAAGCCAAACGGGGACGCCAGGCGCTGGCCGGCAGGGAAACCGAGCTGCAGGAAAGCATCGCGCAGCAGCGCGCCGCCGAGGCGGACCTCGAGTCCCTGCGGCAGGCGCAGGCTGATGCCGGCGAAGCCTTCAACACGGTCCAGGGGGAACTGTACTCGGTCGGCAGCGAAATTGCCCGGCTGGAACAGGCCATCAAGCACGAGGAGGAGCTGCGGCGGCGGCAGAAAACGGAGTTGGAAGAAACCGAGGCGGCCCTGCGCGATCTCGAAAAACACCAGGTGCTGGATAGGGCGCAGGTCGAGGACCTGGCGCAGTCGCTGGCCGCAGTTGAACCCAGGCTGGCCGCGGCCGGAAAGGAAGAAGAAGCCGCGACCGAGGCGTTTGCCGCGGCAGAGTCCGCCGTATCCGACTGGCAGGCGGCCTTTGAGAAACACCACCGTGTCAGCACCCAGAGCAACCGGGAAGCGGACCAGGAGCGGGCCGGCATCGAGGTGCTCGACCAGCGCCTGCTGCAGGCGGCGCGCCGCATCGAAAGCCTGGAACAGGAGGCCGGGGACATCGATACGGCCGCGGTCGGCGAGGCGCTTGCGACGCTCCGGAGCGAGAGCGGCAAGCTGGCAACCGAAGAAAGCGCCGGCCGCGAGGCGCTGGAAAAAGTTTCGGCTGAACTGGCTGCCGCGCGCACGACCCTGCACGAGGTCGATGAACGCCACCGGGCGGTGCAGCGTGAGCTCCACGGGCGGGAAGGCAGCCTGGAGTCCCTGCGTGCCGTGCAGCAGGCGGCGCTGGAAAATCGCAGCGCCGAGGACTGGCTCAAGGAACGCGGGCTCGAAAAGGCGCCGCGCCTGGCGCGGGTCCTCAAGGTCGATGAAGGCTGGGAGGCGGCGGTTGAACTGGTGCTGGGTCATTGGCTGCAGTCCGTGGTCGTCGAGGCGGTCGAGGCGCATGGCGACGCGCTCGGCAGCCTGGAGGAGGTCGAATTGGGCCTGCTCGAAACAGGCAGCGGAAAGGTCGCTTCGAAGCCCGGCAGCCTGGCGGAAAAAGTACAGGCCCCTGATGCCCTGGTCGCGCAGCTGAATGGCGTTCGCGTCGCGGACAGCCTCGAACAGGCCTGGCAAGAGCGTGCGGAGCTGGGGCCGGGCGAGTCGCTGGTCACGGCCGGCGGCACCTGGCTCGGCGCCGGCTGGGTTCGCGTGGGTCGCGCACAGCCCGGCCGCGACAGCACCATCGAGCGCGAGCGCACGATCCGCCGGCTGGAACAAGATGTCGTAAAACTGGAGGCGGAAGAACGTGATCTGTCCGGGCGCGTCAGCGCCTTGCGGCAGGAAGTTTCAACCCTCGAAGCCGCCGTCGAAAGCCGGCAGTCGGAGCTCAATGCCGTGCAGCGCCGCCGCAGCGAGGTGGACGGTCAACTGGAATCCCGTCGGTCCACGCTGGACATGCTCAACGACCGGCAGCGCACCGTCACAGAGGAAGCAGCCCAGCTTCGCGAGCAGGTGCTGGCCGACGAGGAATCGGTCAGGACGGCGCGCGGTCGGCTGGAAAGCCTGCTCGGTGACATGGCCGGCCTCGAGGATGAACGGTCCGCGCTCGAATCGAAACGATCGGAGCTGATGGTTGCGCGCGACCGTGCCCGGAGCCATCTGGCCGAGGCGCGCAGCAGCCGGCACGAATTGGAACTGCAGGCCGGTTCGCGGCGCGCCAGCCTGGATTCCCTGCGCCAGTCGCTGGAGCGGATGGACACGCAGGTCAGCCAGCTGCAGGCCCGTTTCGTCAGCCTGCGCGAAGAAGTAGCCCGGCACGCGGAGCCGGGCGACGAACACCGCGTGGAAATGGATGCCCTGCTCAAGCAGCGCGTCGACGCCGAATCCCGCCTGGCCAAAGCCCGCGGAACGGTGCAGGGGCTGGAAAACGAATACCGTGAAAAAGAAGGGGAGCGCCAGGCCGCGATTCGCCGTTCCGACGAAATTCGTGAAGCCCTGGAAAACGCCCGCCTGAAGCAGCAGGAAATCGAGCTCAATGCACGCAGCCTGCAGCAGCGGATCGAGCAACTGGGCGGCGACGCCGATGAACTTGCCAAGGGTCTGCCAGAGGATGCCCATCCCGCGGAATGGGAAGAGCAGAATGAAAAACTCACCCAGCAGATCATCCGGCTGGAGCCGGTAAACCTGGCCGCGATCGATGAATACGAGGAGGAAGGCAAGCGCAAGGACTACCTCGACAAGCAAAATGACGACCTGTGCCAGGCGCTGTCCACGCTGGAGAATGCGATCGCCAAGATTGACCGCAAGACGCGCACGCGCTTCAAGGAAACGTTCGAGCGCGTCAACAAGGGCGTCCAGGAGCTGTTTCCCCGCCTGTTCGGCGGCGGTCACGGTTACCTGGAGCTGACCGGTGAAGATCTGCTGACGACCGGTGTGGCGATCATGGCCCAGCCGCCCGGCAAACGCATCAGCAGCCTGCACCTGCTTTCGGGTGGTGAGAAGGCCCTGACCGCGGTGGCGTTCGTTTTCGCCATTTTTCGGCTCAACCCGGCGCCGTTCTGCCTGCTTGACGAGGTGGATGCGCCGCTGGACGAGGCCAACGTGGTGCGCTTTTGCGGCCTGCTCAAGGAAATGTCCGAAACGGTAGAATTCATTCTGGTCACGCACAACAAGATTACGATGGAGATGGTGCACCAGCTGAGCGGCGTCACCATGCGCGAGCCGGGCGTATCCCGCCTGGTTCAGGTCGATGTAGACGAGGCGGCGGCGCTGGCCGTCAACTGATTTAACGGGCCCGGGTAACGGGAGAGGTCGGTCTTGGAAACTTCAACATTGCGATGGATCCTGATCATTGCCGGTTTCGCGATAATCGGCGCCATTTTCCTGTTCGGAAAACCCGGCAGGAAGGGTGCCCCCAAGGCGTCGCGGCGCCGACCGGAAGAGATTCAGAACAGCCGTGAGCGGCGTGAGCCGACGCTGCATGGGCCGCCGGAGGGCGAAGTCCCGATGGCGGACCTGGAACTCGGCGACCAGGGCGAACTGGCGATTGGCGAGGACGCCGAAGAACAGGCCGAGCAGCCGGCTCCGGTGCGCCGGGCGCCTGCCGGCCCGCCGCCTGAAAAAATCGTCACCCTGTTCCTGCTGGCGCAGGACAACCGCGTGATCACGGGCGCCGAATTGCTGCAGGCCACGGTCAGCACGGGCATGGAGTTCGGTGACATGAACATTTTTCACCGGCTTACCGACGGCGAGGAAAAACCGGTATTCAGCATGGCGAACGCGGCCAAGCCCGGGCGCTTCAACCGCGACGAATGGAATACGTTCGAGACCGGCGGCGTGGCGCTGTTCATGGCGCTGCCCGGGCCGCTGCAGGCCCTGGATGCCTGGGATTCGATGCTGGCGGCGGCGCGGCGCTGCAGCGAGATCCTTTACGCCGACCTGTTGGACGACGAGCGCAATCCCTTCACACGCCAGCGCGAGGCGCAGATCCGCGAGGAAATGCGTGAGTACGACCGCCGCAACAAACCGGCCGGCTGAAACGGAACAGAACCGTGCCTGACGTCGAAAGCCGCGTCAAAACCTTGCGTGCCGAGATCGACCGGCACAATTACAGCTACTACGTGCTGGACGAACCGACGGTTCCCGACGCCGAGTACGACCGCCTGATGCGGGAATTGCAGGCGCTGGAAGACAGTCACCCGGAGCTGCGCAGCCCCGATTCTCCCACCCAGCGCGTCGGCGGCCAGCCGCTCGACGGTTTCGAGGAGGTGCGCCACCGCACGCCGATGCTGTCGCTGGCCAATGCCTTCAGCGAAGACGAAATCCGCGCCTTCCACGAGCGCGTGATTCGCGGCTTGGAATCGGACCATGCCGATTACGTGGCCGAGCCCAAGCTCGACGGCGTTGCGATTTCATTGCGTTATGAGAACGGCCGGCTGGCCCAGGCGGCGACCCGCGGCGACGGCGCCACGGGTGAGGACGTGACCGGCAACGTGCGGACGATCGCCGCGATTCCCCTGATACTTCGCGGCGGCGGCTGGCCGGAAACCCTGGAAGTCCGCGGCGAGATTTACATGCCGCTGGCCGGGTTCAGGGCCTACAACGCAAAGGCGCGTGATGACGGGCTGAAAGAACTGGTCAACCCGCGTAACGGCGCCGCCGGCAGCCTGCGCCAGCTCGACCCCCGGATTACCGCCACGCGCCCGCTGGCCTTTTACGCCTACGGCGCCATAGGCGCTGCGCTTCCCGGCAGTCATTACGAGCAGCTGCAATTGCTGCGCGAGTGGGGCTTTCCGGTAAACCCCGAAATTCGGCGTGTTCGCGACGCGGACGGCTGCCTCGAGTACTACCGGTCGATGGGTGAAAAACGCGACGGGCTGGCTTACGAGATCGACGGCGTGGTGTTCAAGGTGGAACTGCGCGAACTGCAGGAGACGCTGGGCTTCGTCAGCCGCGCGCCGCGCTGGGCCGTCGCGCAGAAATTCCCCGCGCAGGAAGAAATGACGCGGCTGCTGGGCATCGACATCCAGGTCGGCCGTACCGGCGCCCTGACCCCCGTCGCCCGCCTGGAACCCGTGTTCGTGGGCGGCGTCACCGTGACCAACGCGACGCTGCACAATCTCGACGAAATCCGCCGCAAGGACGTGCGCGTCGGTGACTGGGTCGTCGTGCGGCGCGCCGGCGACGTGATTCCGGAAGTGGCCCGCGTGGTAACCGAGCGCAGGGCAGGGGAGCTTGAGCCCTTCGACATGCCCGAAGCCTGTCCCGCTTGCGGTTCCGCCGTCGAACGCGAGGAAGGCGAGGCCGTGTTCCGCTGCACGGGCGGCCTGGTCTGCCCGGCGCAGCGCGTGCGCAGCATCCGGCACTTCGCATCACGAAAGGCGATGGACATCGAGGGCCTGGGGGACAAGCTGGTCGACCAGTTGGTCGAAGCCGGCATGGTGCATTCCATTGCGGACCTCTACCGGCTCGATCGCGATCAGCTGGCGGGACTGGAACGCATGGGCGAAAAGTCGGCGGATAACCTTCTCAACGAACTTGAACGCAGCAAGCAACCCGCTCTCGGACGGCTGCTGTATGCGCTGGGAATTCGGGAAGTCGGCGAAGTCACCGCGGCATCACTGGCGCGGCACTTCGGCAGCCTGGAAAAAATCACGGCGGCAGAAGTCGAAGAACTCGTCGAGGTTCCTGACGTTGGGCCGGTCGTCGCCGGGCACGTGCACGCCTTTTTTCGCGAGCCCCACAACCGTGAAATCCTCGCGGAACTGGAACGGGCCGGGCTGCGCTGGCAGGCCGAGGTCGTAAACGAGGGTGAGCAGCCGCTGGCAGGACAGACTTGGGTGCTGACCGGCGCCCTGAGCATGCCGCGTGCGCGCGCAAAGGGTTTGCTGGAGTCGCTGGGCGCGCGTGTCACCGGCAGCGTGTCGGCGAAAACCACGGTGCTGCTGGCCGGCGAGGCGGCGGGTTCCAAGCTGACCCGGGCTGAAAAGCTCGGCGTCGAAGTCATCGACGAGGATGCCTTTACCGCGCTGATGGAATCCCACGGCGCGCTTTGATGGCTTGACCTTAAGCAGTTGATGTTTTCGGAGCATTCGGGTCTGCAAAAATTTCCGTTTAAACTGGCGTTTTCCTGCTACTGAATACTGGCTTTTAACATGGAGGCAGTCATGACTGACGTGAAAATCGAAAACAATGCCTTGTCCGGGGGGCTGTGGTTCGGCGCCTGGCTGTTCACGCTGGGTTACCTGGATCTGGGCTTCTTCAAGGGCGTTCTCGCCCTCCTGCTGTGGCCGTATTACCTCGGCGTTGCGTTGAGCAGCGTCGGCGCGGCGTGAGCCGCTGACTGCCGGGCCGGTTCAGGGCAAGGTCAGGCGGTATACCGGTGCGGGCCGGCGCTCGGTCGTCACGTAAACGGTTTTGCCGTCCCGGCTGAATGCCACGGCCTCGTCGTAGCTGCCGGGCGGGCCGAGGTACTCGACCGGCTGTGACCGGAAGGCCTCGGCCCAGTCCTGGCCGTCGGCGCGGTGAAAGATGTACAGGCTGCGGTAGGTGATGACGGCCGCCATGCGTCCGTCCGGTGAAATGTCCATGCCGGTCGGTTGCGAGACCCAGCGGCCGCGGGTCGGGCTGACGAGGATGTCCCTTCGGGTCGGCGGCCGAAAACCGGGGACGGTCGTGAGAAATGTTGCCTCGGCTTTTTTATTTTCGAGTGCCGTCGTCAGCGGAATACCGTAGAGGCGCGGCGGCCGGTCCCGCTTGCTCAGCAGCAGGATGCGGTCCCCCGCCGGGTCGTACGCTACGGACTCGACATCGCGGGGGCCGTCGGGGTAACGCACTTCGAGGCGGTGGATGGATTCATGTTCGTCCTCGTAGCGGTCTGCAGTCGGCAAGGGGAAAAAGTAGAGATGAACCTTTCCGCGCCTTGCCTCGTTATCGCCGGTATCCGCCACCACGATCAGCGGTCCGTGCGGCCCGGGGACCCGCGCCAGGGCTTCCCAGTCCCGGTTTTTGGCCCCGTCCAGTTCAAAGCTGCCCAGGTGGCGGCCGCTGCCGTCGATGACAAACAGTTCGTTCTTTTCGTCGTTGTGTACCAGGAAGGTGTCGTCGGCGAGGGCCTGCAGGCCGCTGGCCTCGTCCAGCTTGCGGTTTTCCAGCGTGCCGCTAATCTCGAACGCCGGTCCTTCGGCGTTGCCGTGGCAACTCGCCAACAGCGAGAGGCTCAGTACCAGTGCGATTCGGTTCATCTTTGACAGCGTTCCTTCTGATCGACAGTATAGAATTCTTTCGTGACCGATACCCGACAAAAACCAGGCTCCGGCGCAACATGAATATGACCCCGATTCGATCACTTTTCATTATTCTCC
The DNA here is from genome assembly GCA_036351575.1 of Lysobacterales bacterium. Lineage (GTDB taxonomy): Bacteria > Pseudomonadota > Gammaproteobacteria > Xanthomonadales > SZUA-36 > JABDPF01. The sequence goes on from JAZBPJ010000060.1 coordinate 8,099, forward strand.
TGCTTGCTTTCTGCTCCCCGGCCCTTGCGGACAAGACCGATGTCGTCGTGCTGGTCAATGGCGACAAGGTCACCGGTGAGATCAAGGGCCTGCTGCGCGGCCGCCTGGAATTCAGCACCGTTTCCATGGGTACGGTTTACATCGACTGGCAGGATATCCGGACCGTGATCAGCGAGACCGGGCAATCGGTTGAACTGGCTAACGGGCAGCGCTTTTTCGGCCCCTTGCGCAAGACCGAGGACAGCCAGATGGTGGCGATCGAGACCGGTCCCGGCCTGATCGGCGTAGACGCCGACGACGTCATCGGCATGTACCCGGTGGAAGCCGGTCTCTGGCAGCGCCTGGACGTCCAGGTCAGCCTGGGCTTCAGCTGGGACAAGGCCAGCGAGGTGGGTAAGTACAATATCGGGCTGGACACCGAATTCCGTCACCCCGACCACCTGACCCGGGCTTCGATTCTGTCCGAGATAACGACGCAGAAGGAACGGGACAATACCCAACGCGCCAATGCATCCATCAACCACATGCGTTTTCGTCCCAACAAGAGGTTCACGTCTTATTTCGGCAACATCGAACGCAACGACGAACTCGGAATCAGGCTGCGAACCCTGGCCGGCGTGGGTTACGGCTGGATGCCGATCCGGTCCAACAACAACATGCTGCTGTTCGTGCTGGGCGCGGATGTCAACCACGAGGTGCCGACGGACGGCAGGGAGGAAACCAACCTCGAGGCGGTAGCCACCGTGTCTTACGAGTACTTTCGGTATTCCGACCCGGAGCGCACGTTTTCGACCGGGCTGACCGTGTTTCCAAGCGTCACCGACTGGGGCCGCTGGCGTGCCGATTTCAGCATGGATTTCGACATGGAATTCAAGCGGGACCTGTCCTGGATCGTCAGTTTCTACGCCAACTACGACAGCGACCCGATCTCGGAAGAAGCATCCAGCAGTGACTACGGCGTGCGCTCTTCCCTGGCTTACAAGTGGTGAACGCCCCGTCCCGGCCGAAACTGGCGCTGGTCTTCAACCCGAGCGCCGGGGCAGGGCGCTCGGCGCGGCTGCTCGGTGCACTGCTTGAGCGCCTGCAGCGATTTGCGGAAATTTCCCTGCACCGCACCACGGAACCCGGTGACGCCACGCGCTGGCTGGCCGCAGCCGACCTGGCGGAGTACAGCGGCGTGCTGGCCGCGGGCGGTGACGGTACGCTGTTCGAGGTCGTCAATGGCCTGTTCGCGCAGCCCTCGGAACACAGGCCCGCCCTGGGCGTCATCCCGGTCGGCACCGGCAACGCGTTTTCACGGGACCTGGGCCTGAAACCGGGTGACTGGCGATCGGCCATCGAACTCATTGAGAACGCCCGAACCCGGCGCTTCGACGTCGGCCGGGTGGAATGGGCCTCGGGTCAATTCCATTTCCTGAACATCGCCGGCGCCGGGCTGCCGGTCGACGTCATGCGCATCATGGCGCCGTACAAAAACCTCGGCCCGTCTTCGTACTCGCTGGTCACCCTGTGGAAAGCCCTGCAGATGCGGTGTTACCCGCTGCGGATCACGGTTGACGGAAGGGTGTTCGAGCGCGAGTGCCTGTTTGCCGAGGTGTCGAATACGCGCTACACCGGCACTTCTTTCCTGATCGCGCCGGGAGCGAAACCGGACGACGGCCTGCTGGACGTGACGCTGGTCGGCCGGTTATCCAGGCCGCGCGTGCTGCGCCTGTTTCCCTCGGTCTTCAAGGGCCGTCACGTGGACTTTGCAGAAGTGGAAACGCTTCAGGGCAAGGAAATCCGGATCGAGTCGAGCAGTCCGCTCGACCTCGCGGCAGACGGTGAGCTGCAAGGCGTGACGCCCGCGACGATCGAGTGTCTTCCGCGGGCGCTGGAAGTTTTTGCCCCGGCCTGAGCCGCTCAGCCCAGGCCCTCGACCGTGCCGTCCGGGTGAAAGCGCACGGACTCGGCCAGCGGTTTCCGCGGCAGACCGGGCATGCGCATGATTTCGCCGGTCAGCACTACCAGGAAGCCGGAGCCTGAATTGATCTGGATGTTGCGCACGGTAACCTGGAAATCGCGCGGACGGCCGCGCAGCGCCGGATCGTCCGACAGCGAGCTGGGCGCCTTGGCGATGCATACCGGCAGCCTGTCGAGGCCCAGTTCCTCGATGCGCCTGAGATCGGCCTCGGCCTGCTTGGTGAAAGACACGTCCTCGGCTCCGTACATGGCCGTGCTGACCGCGCAGATTTTCTGCGGCACCGACATGCCCAGGTCGTAGAGCGGCCGGTAAGCGGTGGTCTCTTCCGTCGCCGCCATCACTTCCCTGGCGAGTTCGATCGAGCCGGCGCCGCCTTCGCTGTAGTGGCGCGATTCGGCAAAACGCACGCCGTGATTCGCGGCCCGTTCCCGTACCAGCCGAATTTCGTCGCATGTATCATTGGCAAAGTGGTTCAGCGCCACCACGGGCCGCTTATTGAACAGCTTGACGCTCTCGATATGCTTGTCGAGGTTTTCCAGGCCGCGTTCGACCGCGTCCGGATTCGGGGTTTCGAGTTCGTCTTCACCGACCCCGCCATGAAGCTTCAGCGCCCGCACGGTCGTAACCAGCACCACCGCGTCGGGGTTGAGGCCGGCCGAGCGGCACTTGATGTCAAAGAACTTCTCGGCGCCGAGGTCGAAACCAAAGCCGGCCTCGGTAATGGCCCAGTCCGCGTAATGCATCGCCATGCGGGTTGCGAACACGCTGTTGCAGCCGTGCGCGATGTTGGCGAACGGACCGCCGTGCATCAGGACCGGCGTGCCTTCCAGGGTCTGCACCAGGTTGGGGTGCAGCGCGTCGCGCAGCAGCGCCATCAGCGCGTCGGTAATGTTCAGCGACGAGAGGTAAACCGCTTCGCCGTCGTAGGTGGCGCCGATCAGAATCCGGTCGAGCCGGCGCCGCAGGTCGTCCATGTTATTGGCCAGGCACAGGATGGCCATGATCTCGGATGCCGCGGTGATGTCGAAGCCGCCCTCGCGGGGAATGCCCTGGTAACGCCCGCCGAGACCCAGCACGATGTGCCTCAGGCTGCGGTCGTTCATGTCCATGACCCGCCGCCAGGCGACCATGCGCGGATCGATGTTCAGGCGGTTGCCCCAGTAAATGTGGTTATCCAGGGCCGCCGAAACCAGGTTGTTGGCGGTCGTGACCGCATGGAAATCGCCGGTGAAGTGCAGGTTGATGCGGTTGGCCGGCACGACCTGCGCGTAACCGCCTCCGGTCGCCCCGCCCTTGACCCCGAGGCAGGGTCCCAGCGACGGTTCCCGCAGCGCCACGCAGACCGATTCACCCAGCCGCGTAAAGGCCTGGCCGAGACCGATGGAGGTGGTGGTCTTGCCTTCACCGGCCCGGGTCGGCGTGGTTGCCGAGACCAGGATCAGTTTGCCCGGTTTTTTACCGGCAATCGGCCGATCCATCGCGTCGATGTGAATTTTCGCGATTTCGTGACCGTAGGGAATGAGGTGCCGGGGATCGACGCCCAGCTGCGCGGCGATAGCGGTGATCGGCGCGCGTTCGGCGCGCGCCGCGATCTCGGTGTCGGACAGCATGGCAGTGTCCTTTGTCGGTTGATTTTTTCGCGCTAGGGCTTGGGCTCGAAGGTGAATTTCTGGCCGCCCACCGAGCCTTCGAGCATCAGCCCGCCACCGGCGTGGGTGAAGATGGCCACACCATCGTCGTAGCTGGCGTCCGCCGAGGCGCCCAGGGTGACAGCGACCGCCGAAGCCTGTGCGCCGAATTCAAAATTACCGCGCTTGAAGTGGTTCAGGGCGGTGATGTCGCGAAAGAATATGAACTGCGCATACTTCTGGGCGCCGATCTGGAAGCCGACCGTGGCCTGCGACATGCTGGTGAGCCCCACGACCCGGTCGTTGGCGATGACCAGGCCGCGCCCAAAGGCGCCACCGACCACCAGGCCGCCTTTGCCGATGCCCGGAAACACCGCGTAACCCGCCGCGTTCTCGAAATAGGTCTCGATGCCGGGGTCGGCCTGCTTGATGTTCAATATCGCCCGCGCAGCGTCCAGTTCCAGCGCGTTGTTGGGGTCGGGCTGAAACGCCGCGGCCGGTGAGGCGGCCGCAGCGATCACGAGAACGAACAGTAGATGGGTCAGTTTCCGCATGTCTTCGGGTATTCCTTTACTTGATGTCTTTGTACTTGAACTTCTGGCCACCGATGGTCGCTTCGTACATCAGGCCGCCGCCCACGTGCGTGAAGACGGCCACGCCCTTGTCGTAGTTCGCGTCGGCCGAGGCGCCCAGGGTGACCGCCACCGCGGAGGCCTGTGCGCCGAATTCAAAGTTGCCGCGCCGAAAGCTGTCCAGTGCGGTCTGGTCCCTGAAGAAAATGAACTGGGAGTAAACCTGTCCGCCCAGCTGGAAACCCACCGTGACCTGGCTCAGCGAGGTCTTGCCGATCACCTGCTCGTTCTGGATAACGAGGCCTTTGCCATGCGCTCCGCCGACTCCGATGCCGCCTTTTCCGACGTTGGGAAAGACCGCGTAAGCGGCTGAATTTTCAAAGAACTGGGCAATGCTGGGGTCGGCGTCTTTGACATCGATAATGGCCTTGGCGACCGAGAGCTGCAGCTTGTCGCTGGAATCCGGTTCAAAGGCGGAAGCACTGGCCGAGACCAGCAGGATGGCGAGGGCGGTAATACGTAAAATGGCTTTCATTCCAACAGCTCCTTCGAGACGAGTTCAATACACCAGTAGAGCATAAAAAAAAGGCCAAAGCCACAACCGGCTCCGGCTGTTCTCAGCGACTTTTCAGCGCCCTGGAAAGGCACTCGTCGTGAGACAGGGGCAGGCGCACCTCGGTCTGGCGGTGGTAGCAGACGCAGGCGCCCGTGTCGGCGTTGACGATCCGGCAAATCCTGTCGGATTCGGGAATGCGGCTGAGATCGGTTTCGCTGGAGTCGCCCTCGTTGAATTTCTGCCACGACCACCGCACCACAAGGACGACCAGCAGTAAAATGACGAGGTTCTTGATCAATGTCATCAGCTTGTTCATGTTGATACGCGGTTCTTGTTTTTGACCTATACCTATAGAATAGCAGCGAAATACGTTTTCAATATGAACCCGGCCAGTCAGCCGTGAACAAAATAATGCAGTGAGGATACGATGAAGAGCAAGCTTGACCAACTCCGCGAAATGACCAAGGTCGTTGCCGATACCGGCGATATCGAGGCCATGCGCCGATTCAAACCGCAGGACGCGACCACCAATCCTTCATTGCTGTACAAGGCCTCCAGTTTGCCCGGTTACGACCGCAAGCTGGGCAAGGCAAAGGCCTGGGCGGAGCAGCGCGGCGGCTCCGGCGCCGAACTGCTGGCGAACTGCTGTGATCGTTTCGCGGTCGACGTCGGCAGCGAGATCCTCACGTTGATCCCGGGACGGGTCTCGACCGAGGTGGACGCCCGCCTGTCGTTCGACTCCGGGGCCACCATCGAGCGCGCCCGCAAGCTGATCGGCATGTACGAGGAGCGGGGCGTCGCGCGGGACCGCATCCTGATCAAGATCGCTTCGACCTGGGAAGGCATCCGCGCCGGTGAACAGCTCGAAAAAGAGGGCATCAACTGCAACCTCACCCTGCTGTTCGGCTTCGGCCAGGCCGCGGCCTGCGCGGACGCCGGGGTGTACCTGATTTCACCCTTCGTCGGCCGCATATTCGACTGGTACAAGGCCAATACCGATATCGTGATCGAACGGCCCGAGGACGACCCCGGCGTGCAGTCGGTGCGCCGTATCTACAACTATTACAAGCACCACGGTTACGAGACCATCGTGATGGGCGCCAGTTTCCGCAACGCCGGCCAGATCGAGGCGCTGTCGGGCTGCGACCGGCTTACGATCAGCCCCGGGCTGATGGAAGAGCTTAGTGAAGACACCGCCGAGTTGCCGCGTCGCCTGTCCCCTGAGGCCGCCAGCAGTGACGATGCAAAAGAGCCGCCCACCGAGGCCGTGTTCCGTTACGACCTGAACGCCGATGCGATGGCTACCGACAAGCTGGCCAGCGGTATCCGGGGATTCGTGGCTGACCAGGAGCGCCTCGAGGCGCTGATCACGGGCTGAAGCATTTAAAGTCATCACAAAAAAGGCCCCGCGATTTCTCGCGGGGCCTTTTCCTGTTTGGCTCCCCAGCACGGACTCGAACCGCGGACCTAGTGATTAACAGTCACCCGCTCTAACCAGCTGAGCTACTGGGGATTTGTTCAAGGCGCGGTATTTTCCGCGCTTTGCGCGGGCGAGTCAAGATATTCAACGCGCGCGCTTGGAAAAAATTCGCGAGCGTTTAATTCGACCCGGGGTTGCCGCGTCAGTTCAGCCGGGGCAAAGCGTTTCGTCCACGTTCGGATGGTCGTCGCGGCGAATACGCCCGATATTGGAAATAACCAGCTTTCGAGCCCTGGCAGGCCCGCCGCGGCCGCAAAGGCTGATGCTGGCGTTGCTGCCGGGCGTGCTGCCGTCGGGCAAAAACCGCAGCGCGGCCCGGCTTGCCGGCGCAAAAATCGCGATGGCTTCGGGCGGGCTGCCGCGGCGCCGCAGCGGTTCGCCGCTGTCGTGTACCCGGTCGCCATCGTAGTCCTCGAAAACGATCCAGCCCAAGCTCCAGTCGTTGCTTCCGCTGCAGCCGTCGTCCGGAGATCCGGGGCAGGCAACCACCGCCACGCCCTGGAAAACGGCCTGGCTGCGGGCCGCCAGCAGGTCGCCGTGCAGCCCGGTGACCGCCGCCCGCATGCGCTGGCGGTTGATGAAGGTTTCGTAAGCGGGTATCGCGAGCCCCAGCAGTACCGCCGCGACGGCAAGCGTTACCATCAATTCGAGCACGGTGACCCCGGTTCCATGGCCGTGAATGTCCATGCCTTATCGTCGCGCCGGACGCGAAGCCAAAAAACAGGCAAACCGCTTGAACGGTCGTAGGAAAACGCCGCGTAACGGCGTTCAGGACATGGCGGCCTCGAGCCGGCCGACCGCCTTTTCCAGGTAGTCCATGCCGGCCGCGAAGGACAGGCGCAGGTGCCCCGGGGCACCGAAAGCCGCGCCGGGGACGGTGGCCACGCCGGCCTCGTCGAGGAACCAGGTGGCCAGTTCCGTGTCATCCCGGATCTCGTCGTGCCCGTCAATGAACTCCTGGAACGAAGGAAACGCGTAGAACGCCCCGTCGCAAGGCTCGCAGGTCACGCCGGGCAGGGCGTTCAGGGCTTCGTACATGAACTCGTAGCGTCGCTGAAAAGCCTTGCGCATTTCCTCCACGCAGTCTTGCGGACCATCGAGCGCCGCCACCGCGGCTGCCTGCGAGACGGAACCGGGGCAGGACGTGCTCTGGCTTTGAACCTTGCGAATCGCGGAGGCCATTTCCGGCGGTGCGGCCAGGTAGCCGATCCGCCAACCCGTCATGGCGTAGCCCTTGGATACCCCGTTGACCACTACCGTGCGGTTCTGCAGTTCAGGGCAGCCATTGAGAAAGCTGCGGTAGGCAGTCTCGCCCCAGTAGATGAACTCGTAGATGTCGTCACAGGCGACCAGGACTTTCGGGTGTTCGGCGAGCACCTCACCGATGGCCCGGTATTCATCTTCACTGTAAACCGTGCCGGTCGGGTTGCACGGTGAGTTCAGGATCACCATGCGAGTATCTTCGTTCAGGCTGTTCTGCAGTTGCCGGGCCGTGATCTTGAAGCCGTTTGCCGCTGTCGTCGCCAGGATCACCGGGCGCCCGCCGGCCAGCTTGACCATGTCGGGGTAGGAGACCCAGTATGGCGCCGGTACGATCACCTCGTCGCCTTCGTCGAGCGCGGCGACCATCAGGTTGTAAAGGCTGTGCTTGGCGCCGTTGGAAGCGACGATCTGCTCCGGGGTAAACGTCAGCGCATTGTCGCGGCGGAATTTTTCGATAATGGCCGCCTTCAGTTCGGGGGTGCCGTCGGTCGCGGTGTAGCGGGTCTGGCCTTTTCGAATGGCCTCGATGGCGGCGTCACGTATATGCTTCGGTGTGTCGAAGTCGGGTTCGCCCGCGCTCAGTGACAGGATGTCCTTGCCCTGAGCCCTGAGCGCCATGGCTTTTTCCGTGACCGCGATCGTCGCCGACGGCATGATGCGATCAAGCCTGGAAGACGTTTTAATCGTCATGCTGTTCTCTCCCTTCCAAGCGCCCCACGCTTTCGAGGCGCTTATAATAGCAAATTGCCCGCGATGTCAGAGTGTCCTTTTACCGAGCTGGTCGAATGTCCGAAAAAAAATCAAAACCATTCGTTTTACATGCCGATTTCAAGCCTGCCGGCGATCAGCCCGAAGCGATCCGTCAGCTGGTCGAGGGTTTGCACGACGGACTGTCCCACCAGACCTTGCTCGGCGTCACCGGTTCCGGCAAGACTTTTTCCATCGCCAGCGTGATCGAGCGCGTGCAGCGCCCCACCATGATCATGGCGCCCAACAAGACGCTGGCCGCCCAGCTGTACGGTGAGTTTCGCGAGTTTTTTCCGCAAAACGCGGTTGAGTACTTCGTTTCCTATTACGACTACTACCAGCCCGAGGCCTACGTGCCGGCCTCGGATACCTACATCGAGAAAGACGCCTCGATAAACGAGCACATCGAGCAGATGCGGCTTTCCGCCACCAAGGCGCTGCTCGAGCGGCCCGATACGATTATCGTGGCCACGGTTTCGGCCATCTACGGGCTGGGTGACCCGACCCAGTACCTCAGCATGGTGCTGCACCTCTCGCGCGGCGACGTGATCGACCAGCGCGCGGTTCTGCGTCGCCTGGCCGAGATGCAGTACGGGCGCAACGATTTCGAGCTGCGTCGCGGCACCTACCGCGTGCGCGGCGACATCATCGATGTTTTTCCGGGAGACGAGGAGGCCCAGGCGATCCGCATCGAGCTGTTCGACGAGGAGGTCGAGTCGATCTGCCTGCTCGACCCGCTGACCGGCGAAATCCTGGGCAAGCTGCCGCGCATCACGATCTACCCGAAATCCCACTATGTTACCCCGCGGCAGGTCGTACTGGACGCGGTGGAGTCGATCGGCGAGGAACTGAAAATCCGTCTCGAGCAGCTGCGGAACGCGCAGAAACTGGTCGAGGCCCAGCGCCTGGAGCAGCGCACACGTTACGACCTGGAGATGATGCTGGAGCTGGGTTACTGCAACGGTATCGAGAATTACTCGCGGCACCTGACCGGGCGCGGTGCCGGCGAGGCGCCGCCCACGCTGTTTGACTACCTGCCCGAGGACGCCTTGCTGGTGCTGGACGAAAGCCACGTCATGGTCCCGCAGCTCGGCGCGATGTACAAGGGCGACCGTTCACGCAAGGAAAACCTGGTTTTATACGGCTTTCGCCTGCCGTCGGCGCTGGACAACCGCCCGCTCAGGTTCGAAGAGTGGGAGGGGCGTGCGCCGCAGACGATTTTTTGCTCGGCCACGCCGCGCGACTACGAGACCGCTCGCTCCGGCGTCATTGTCGAACAGGTGGTGCGCCCGACCGGGCTGGTCGACCCGGAGGTCGAGGTCCGGCCCGTCGGCGACCAGGTGGACGACCTGCTCTCGGAGATCAGCAAGCGCACGGCCCAGGGTGACCGGGTGCTGGTCACCACGCTGACCAAGCGCATGGCGGAAAACCTGACGGAGTACCTCGCCGACCACGGCGTGCGGGTGCGCTACCTGCACTCGGACATCGACACGGTAGAGCGCGTGGAGATCATTCGCGATCTTCGGTTGGGTGAATTTGATGTGCTAGTTGGCATCAACTTATTGCGTGAAGGTCTTGATATGCCAGAAGTTTCTCTCGTAGCTATTCTCGATGCCGACCGCGAGGGTTACCTGCGTTCCGATTCTTCGCTGATCCAGACCATCGGGCGCGCCGCGCGCAACGTGCGCGGCAAAGCGATCCTGTACGCCGACCGCATAACGGGTTCGATGGAGCGCGCCATCGCCGAGACGGACCGCAGGCGCACGAAACAGGTCGAGTTCAACCGCGAACACGGCATCACGCCGCGCACGATCGAAAAACGCGTTGCCGACATCATGGACGGTGCGCACGATTCACCGCACACGCGGGCGCGCGACACGCGCCGCGTTGCGGAGCCGGACAGCCGTTATGCCGGCGTGACGCCCGAAAACCTCGGCGCCGCCATCGCCGAACTCGAAAAGAAGATGTTCGCCCATGCCGAGCAACTGGAATTCGAGGAAGCGGCGCGCGTTCGGGACGAGATCCACAAGCTCAAGAAAAAAGTATTGCTGGAACCCTGAAGACCCGATCGTTCAACCCGCGGCAAACAGAAGGTAGAAAAAATGATCCATGCCGTGTTCAAGCCCGCGGGAACTTCGTACCATTGCCGCATGAGTTGATGCTGAACCGAGAATTCAGCGTGTTTCAAGCGATGCTTTTTACACTGCATTCGGCCAGGCAGCCTGGCCTGCGAGGAATTGAAATGAACATGATCTGCAAGGGGCTGGCGGCTTCCGCCGTCATTCTGGCGGCAGCGGCCTGCTCGCCGAGCAGTTACGAAACGGACAAGGCCGACCTGGCGGCCGCGAAGCTGCCGGGTTTCTCCTTTTCGGTGGAACGTTGCGAGGGACAAACCGCCGGCCGCTTTTCATTCACCGATCCCGGCTGGGACATCCCCGTCAGCATGAGCGGTCGCGTGGTCAATTTCATCGAGCCGGACCAGCCCCAGAGTGAGTGCCGCTTTTATGCGAACATGGAATACGAGTCACTCAACGCCGAACACCCCGGAGAAGGGCGGGCCGTGGCCTGTTTCGGCGGCAAGGACCCGATTTCCAAGGTCTGGGTTACGGTCGAGAGCGGACCTTACCGGAAATACCGCAACACGGAGCCGATCACCGGCGCGATCGAACCGCTGGGCTGCCCGCAGGAATCCTAGCCCGACTGGTGCAATCTTCGGGCTAACCCGGTTCCTGGCCGCCCGGGCGCAGCGCCCGCGACGCCGTTTGCCAGGGCAGCAACGCGCATTGCACGCGGCTGGGGTAGGGGCGTACGCCGAGGAGCGGTGAAAAGGCGCCGATTTCTTCCTCACTGTCTTCGCCCAGGGCGCGCTCGAGCCGCGCTTTGAGCTCGAGCAGGTCGTTCACCGACTCGCCGGGGACCTGTTCGCACAGCAGCGAGGCCGAAGCCAGGCAAATCGAGCAGGCTTCACCGTCAAACGCGGCCGCCTCGATGACTCCGTTCACCACTCTGAACCGGGTGACAATCCGGTCGCCGCACTGGGGATTATGTCCTTCGAGTGCATGTGTCGCTTCGATCGCGGCGCCGTGACCGACGGGGTCAGCGGCGTGGCGCAGAATCGATTCCCGGTAAAGTTGTCTGAGCGTATCCGTCATTTGAAATGCGCCGATGGCTTGCCACTGCGCGTCATCTTGCCCCTGTGCTTGTGGTCGGGGCAAGCCTGCATTTAGAGTAGAGCCTTCGATCTCCTGGAAAGCCGCATCATGCCTTTCATCAAAGTCATTCATCCCGACCAGGCCGAGGGCCGCCTGGAGAAAATCTATGACCGCGTCACCGGACCCGGCGGACAGGTCGACAACGTGCTGCAGATCCACAGCCTGCGGCCGCACACCCTGGAAGGCCACATGGCTTTATACAAGGCGGCGCTGCATCATCCGCGCAATGATCTGCCAAAGTGGTTCCTGGAGGCGATCGGGGTGCTGGTCAGTCTGCTCAACGACTGTTCCTACTGCGCGAAACACCATTCCGCCAGCATGAAACGGCTGATGTCGAAGGAGCCGGAAAAATTCGAGGCCTGCCTGGAACAACTGCACCGCGACCACCCGGGCGAACCTTTCAGCGAAGCCGAACGGGCCGCGCTCGAATATGCGCGAAAACTCACGCTGGCGCCGGGTTTCGTCGAGGAATGCGACCTTCAGCCCATGCGCGATGCCGGCCTCTCCGACGGTGAAATCCTGGAGGTCAACCAGGTAGCCGCGTACTTTGCCTATGCCAACCGCACGGTGACCGGCCTGGGCGTTCACACCGAGGGTGAGCAGCTCGGCCTGTGCCCCCCGGACGATGAAGAGGACTGGCGCCACGGCTAGCAAGACCCCGGATAAGTGCTTCGCACTTTCCGGGGTGACGGTGGCAGTAAAAACGTCATCCCGGCCCCGGATAAATGCTTCGCACTTTCCGGGGTCACGATGCTGGTAATGAGAACGTCATCCCGGAATTTGCTGAAGGCAAATATCCGGGATCTCCTGCAATCTGGCACAGGACCCCGAATAAAGTCCGGGGTGACGGTGGCAGTAAAAACGTCATCCCGGCCCCGGATAAATGCTGTGCACTTTCCGGGGTGACGGTGGCAGTAGAAACGTCATCCCGGAATTTGCTGAAGGCAAATATCCGGGATCTTCCCTCACTCGAAGGAAGATCCTGAATCAAGTTCAGGATGACGGGGGTCATCGTCCAGGACGACGGGGATCGTTTACACGTTCGTCGCCAGGTGCGGCTTGGCGTCAAACGGGTGCGGCTCGTCCTCGATCAGGTGCTCGGCCAGCAGTTCGACCAGGCTCTCGAGTTCCTTGTCCCACTTCCAGTGCGAAATGCTGTCGTCCATGGTCAGGCGACAGTTCGCGCAGGCCGATACCAGCAGGTCCACGCCGGTTTCCTCGACCTGTTTCATCTTGATCTGGAATACCTTGTGCCGCAGGTCGGTGGCACGCGACATGGCCTGCACGCCACCGCCGCCGCCGCAGCACCAGTTCTGGTCGCCGGTCGGGGTCATCTCCCTGAAATCGACCGCAGTGTCCAGCAGGTCGCGGGCGCACTGCGTGGCGCCGCCGCGGCGTGAGACCTGGCAGGGATCGTGGTAGGTGATCGGGCGCTCGATCGGGTGGAAGCTGAGCTTGCCTTCGGCCTTGAGCTTGGCCAGGAACTCCGTGATATGCAGCACTTCGAACGGCAAAGGCCGGCCCAGGATGTTCGCACCGGACCAGCGCAGCACGCCGTAGGCGTGGCCGCATTCCGGAATGACCAGCGTCTTCGCGCCGATCGACTCCGCCGTTTCCACCAGTCGTTCAATGGCCAGCTTGGCCAGGTCCATCTTGCCGGCCAGGAAGCCGAAGTTGGTGGATTCATAGCCCTTGGTGCTGAAGGTCCAGTCCACGCCGGCCTGGTTCATCAGCCGGGCCATGGCGACGATCGACTTGGGGTACTTCATCAGCTCGATCGACGAAACGGTCAACAGCACCTCGGCCTGTTCCCTGTCCAGCGGCAGGTCGACCTCGTAATCGTCTTCCAGCCATTCCACGCGGCCGTCGAACACGGAGGGCGTCACGCCCAGCGGACTGCCCTTGTCACGCACGTTTTCGGCCGCCTGCATCAGGTCGGAAGGCCCGCGGCCGGCCGCGGCAAACGCCTGGCGGGACGCGGCGACGATGGAAGAAATGTCGATACCCATCGGGCAGACCTGCGTGCAGCGGCCGCACATGGTGCAGCTGTCGAACAGCAGTTCTTCCCATTCTTCGAGATCTTCTTCGGTCACCTTCGGGCCGCCCAGCCATCTCCAGGGCCACAGCGTTTTCTTGTGCGCCTTGGCCATCGGGAACAGCTTGTACGCCGGCGTGTATTTCGGGTCGCCGGTTACTTCGTAAAAGTGGCAGGCGGTCGCGCACAGGCCGCAGCGCACGCAGCTCTCAAGGTAAGCGGCCAGGTTGCCGCTGTTCAGCGCCAGGAAGCGATCGGCGGCAGTCTGTGCATCGGTTCTTGCAGTCGTTTCAGTCATTTTTTCTCTCCCGCAGGAGGCCGCCGGTGCGGCCGACATGCTCAGGTCGCGCGCGTGGGCGCGCTCCTGCATTTCAATTCACCTTCACCTGCACCAGTTCTTCACCTTCAGGATCGTTCACGTGCACCGCGCAGGCGATGCAGGGATCGAAGCTGTGAATGGTGCGCTGGATCTCCAGCGGCTGGTCCTCGATGGCAAGCTGGTGGTTGTCCATCAGCGCCGCCTCGTAAGCGCCCGGCTGGCCGGACGGGTCGCGCGGCCCGGCGTTCCAGGTGCTCGGTACCACGGCCTGGTAATTGTCGATCTTGCCGTCCTTGATGACGATGTAGTGGGCCAGTCCGCCGCGCGGAGCTTCCATGAAACCGACGCCCTTGCATTCGCGGGGCCAGGTCGACGGATCCCACATCTCGTCGTTATGCACGTCGAGATCCCCCGACTTGATATTGGCCATCAGCTTGTCCAGCCAGCCGTCCATCTGGTCGGCGATGATCTTGGTTTCCAGCGTGCGCGCCGCGGTCCGTCCCAGGGTTGAGAACATCGCGTCGATTGGCGCATCCAGCTGGGACAGCGCCATATGCGCCAGTTCCTGGGTCGCTTCGTGCCCGGACGCATAGAGCATCAGTACGCGGGCCAGCGGACCCACTTCCATCGCGTGGCCTTTCCAGCGCGGCGCTTTCAGCCAGGAGTAGCTGCCTTCGACGTCGAGATGCTCGTATGGCGGCTTGGGGCCGGTGTAGTTCAGGCTGGTCTCGCCCGCGTGCGGGTGCAGTCCGACATCCTTGCCGCCCTCGTAGTCGTACCAGGAGTGGCCGACGAACTCCTGCACCTGGTCCGGGGCATAGAGGTCGATCTCGTGAATGGTCGAAAGGTCGCGACCGAGGATCGCGCCGCTCGGGATCAGCCAGCTGGTCGGGTCGTCCCGCCCCTCGGACGGAAAATCACCGTAGGTCATGAAATTGCCCAGGCCTTCTCCGCGCGAGAACCAGTCCTTGTAGAAGGATGCGATGGCCAGCGTGTCGGGCACGTAGACCTGGTCGACGAAGCTGCGCATGTTCTTGATGATGTCGCGCACCTGGCCCAGCGTCACGATGTTCGTTGCCGTCGATGCGGCGCCGCCGGTGGCCGAGGACGGGTCGTTGCTGATCGGCGAGGGCATGCCGCCCACCAGAAAATTCGGGTGCGGGTTCTTGCCGCCGAAAATGGTATGGATCTGCACGACTTCGCGCTGCCATTCGAGCGCGTCCAGGTAGTGCGCCACCGCCATCAGGTTTGCTTCCGGCGGCAGCCGGAAGTCCGGGTGCCCGTAGTAGCCGTTGGCGAAGATACCGAGCTGGCCGGCCTCGACGAAGTTCTTGAGTTTCTTCTGAACGTCGGAAAAATACCCGGGGCTCGACTTGGCGTAACCCGAGATGGACTGCGCCAGTTCCGAGGTCGCTTTCGGGTCCGCCGACAGCGCCGAGACCACGTCCACCCAGTCCAGCGCATGCAGGTGATAGAAGTGCATCACGTGGTCATGCACGTACTGCGCGGCGATCATCAGGTTGCGGATCAGCTGTGCGTTGGGCGGAACCTTGTAGCCCAGCGCGTCCTCCACGGCGCGCACGGATGCAATGCCGTGCACCAGCGTGCAGACGCCGCAGATTCTCTGGGCAAAGGCCCAGGCGTCGCGCGGATCGCGGCCCTGCAGGATCAACTCGATTCCGCGCACCATCGTGCCGGAGCTCCAGGCGCCCGTGATTTGTCCGTCGTTCGAGCGTTCCGCTTCGATGCGCAGGTGCCCCTCGATGCGGGTGACGGGATCAACTACAACTCGTGTCATGGCCGTTTCTCCTTACAGCTGCTGGGCGCCGCGATGCGACAGGTGGGCGCCGGTCTGGCTTCGGGTCACGAACACCAGGAAGAAGTGCATTATTTTTCCGAACGGGATGTAGATCAGCAGCAGGCAGACGCTCAGAATGTGTACAGCGAGCAGCGTCTCGTAGCGCGCCCCCAGGTGCATCGTGGCAATCAGGCCCGTCAGCACCGGCAGAAAGGTCACCAGCCAGCTGAAATAATCGTCAAAGGTCGAAATGATGCGCTGGGCCGGGTTCGATATGCGCATCACCAGCGCCGCGATCAGCGAAATCAGCGTGACGATGCTGACGGCGTACACCAGGTTGTTCGGCAGGTGTCCCCAGCTCAGGCCGACCAGGTCCTTGATGAACAGGATGTGCGGCAGCAGCAGGAACACGATGATGGCCAGCCCGATGTGAAAGATGTAGCCGTTGATCAGCTGGAACAGCGAGCGATGGCGGTAGGTGGGCAGCGGCCACATGCGCCGCGCTATTTCCTTGACGGCCGCCAGCGCTGCCGGCTCTTCCCGCGAACTGCCGACGGAAGAGTCCCGGGTGCGCCACATGAAAACCAGCGAAGCGATTCGAAAGACGACGCCCGCGATGAACACCGTGAGGGCGAAGGTCAGTGCGGGTCCGCGTGCAAAATCCAGAAGTTCCATCAGTTTTCCTCCTTCCCGGAGTCGCTGACAGCCGCCTGCGCGGCTTTCAACAGCTTGTTCCTCTTGGCGCGCACCGCCATGGATGCGGCGGCTCCTGCAGCCGCGCCGACGACAGCGGCCCCGGCGGCATATTTCAGTGCGTCGTCCTTGGCCGCCGAGAGCGGTTTGTAGAAACCGCCGAGGTCCCAGAAGCCGGGCTCCGAGCAGCCCAGGCAGCCGTGGCCGGACTGGATCGGGAAACTCACGCCGCCGTTCCATTTCAGCGTCGCGCAGGCGTTGTATGTCACCGGGCCCTTGCAGCCGACCTCGTAGAGGCACCAGCCCTGGCGGGCGCCCTCGTCGTCGAACGACTTGGCGAACTGGCCTTTTTCGTAAAACGGCCGCCGGTAGCAGCGGTCGTGGATGGCTTCGCCGTAAAAAGCTTTCGGGCGGCCCAGGTGATCCAGTTCCGGGATGCCGGCGAACGACAGCAGGTAGGCGATCGTGCCGGTCATGGCCTCGGGGATCGGCGGGCAGCCGGACAGGTTGATCACCGGCTTGTCGGTCAGCTCGGAAATCGCCACGGCGCCGGTCGGGTTCGGGTTGGCGCCGGGGATGCCGCCGAAGGTGGCGCAGCTGCCGACGGCGATGACGGCCTTGGCGTGCGCGACGGTTTCCTCGAGCATCTGGCGGTTCGAAATGCCTGCGATCGTCGAGTAACCGTCGTTTTTGAGCGGTATCGAACCATCGACCACCACCAGGTAATCGCCCCGGTTTTCCTCCATCGCCTGTTCACGCGCCGCTTCGGCCAGGTGGCCGGATGCATTCTGCAGCGTGTGATGGTAATCGAGGGAAATGAAATCGAAAATCAGGTCCTCGATCGACGGCGAAGATGCGCGCGTAATCGACTCGGTGCAGCCGGTGCATTCCTGGAACGACAGCCAGATGACCGACTGGCGCCGCGCGGCGGCCAGGCCGTTCGCAATTGCCGTGGCGGCGGTGGGCGGCAGGGCCAGGATCGAGGCGGTATAGGCGGCGAACTTGAGAAAGCTGCGCCGGGATACGCCGCGCTCCGCCAGCATGTCGCCGAGCGTTTGCTGCGTCTTCAGCGCCTGTGGTCGGTGTTTTCGGTTTTTGTCAGCCATTGGAGGCCTCCGCTTGGCTTGAATGGTTTTCGAGCAGGTCTTCTTTCAGCCGTAACGCTGCCGACTCGATGTCGGCCGGGTGACTGGCCAGTATTTCTGGTACGGGACAGACCGCGATTTCCTCGGAAGAAACCCGGTCGTTGGCGCCCCGGTGGCAAATCCACCAGGCGCCGGCGTAGGCGGTTTCACGGACGGTAGAGCGCCCCGCAATCTCCAGTTCAGCGACGACTTCGCCGCGGCCCAGGGACGCTTCGAGCTGTTCGCGGTCGGCGTCGGTCATCGGCAGGCTGCGCAGGTCGATGGATGCGGTGGTGCCGTCCGCGGCCAGCGCTTCCAGCATGCGGGCGACCTCGGCCAGGATGGCGCGGGACATGCCCGTCAGGCGGTTTGTTTGACAGGGGGCGCCGCCGCCGGGCATCAGGCTGCTTTCTCCCCGGATGTCCACTCGGCGGCCAGCCGGTCGATTTCCCGGCAGGCCTTGTGAACGGCATCCCGGACCGGCGCCGTCAGGTCCGACCCCCAGTCCGTGCTCCCGGGCTGGATCGCGACGAGGGCGCGGTGCGCCGGCATGCGGCCGCGGATGGCGGCGGCCGAAAACAGGTCGAGCAGGGCGACTTCGTGAACCGAGCGCCGCTTGCCGGAAAGCTGTTCGTCGATTTCACGATCGAGAAAAACGCGCAACGAGCCCGGTGGAGTCCCCAGTTCGGACGCATCGACCACGATCACGGCATCGGCGTCTTCGATTTCGGGGAGCAGCGCGAGGCCGATGGTGCCGCCGTCTACAGGCTGCAGCGCAGGGTGCCTGTCAGCTGTGTTCAAAAGTGCTTCGATTACCCGGATGCCGACACCGTCGTCCTGCATCAGTGTGTTTCCGACACCCATGACGAGGACTCTTGCGGTGTTGTCGTCTGCTGCCATAAACCTCTTTTTTCGCAGGCAAATCCAGAAGCGCTTCTATATGATAAAAGCTTAATGTGGGCTTAATTGCAATACGGTAAACCACCTATGGGTAAGCCGCTTGATCCATATCATTCCAACCGCAGGACGTTCCAATAAACTTCTTTCTGATGCATTAATTAAGGATGAATGAACCATGTGCCTTGGCGTTCCCATGCGAATCGTGGAAATCGACGGTTTCACCGCCCGCTGCGAGGCGCGCGGCATCGAGCGCCGCGCCAGCCTGTTCCTGTTGCAGCACGAGGACATCAAGGTGGGTGACATGGTGATGATCCATGTCGGCAACGCGATTCAGAAAATGAGCGAGGAAGACGCTTTGTCCGCATGGGAAATTTACGACGAGTTACTGGCAATGGAAGACGAGGCCGGCAGCGGTGCATGAACTGTCCGTCTGCCAGGGGCTGATGCGGCAGGTGGAGCGGATCGCGGCAGAAAACGGGGCGCAGATCGTCTCGAAAATCGTGCTGAAAGTCGGCCCGCTCTCCGGCATCGAACCCGACCTGCTGCAGCATGCGTTCACCATTGCAAGGGAGGGCACCGTGGCCAGCGGCGCGGAACTCGAAGTGCAGGGCGGGCAACTGGTCGTTCACTGCCGTGAATGCGGCGGCAGCGGGGAAGCGGCGCCTAACCGCTTGCTGTGCCCCGACTGCGGCGGCTGGCAGGTCGACGTAACGGAAGGCGAGGAACTGCTCCTGATGAGCATGGACCTGGAGGAATAAAAAGCATGTGCGACACTTGCGGCTGCAATCTCACACCCGGAAACGCCCACCTCGTGGACAAGAAGACCGTGGACGTGCTCAGCGGCCTGCTGGACGAAAATGACCACGTGGCCGCCCATAACCGCGAGCATTTCGAACGCCACGGCGTGCTGGCGGTGAACCTGATGTCATCGCCGGGTTCGGGTAAGACCAGCCTGCTCGAGGCCACCATCGAGGCCCTCGGCGGCGAGATGAAATTCGCCGTGGTCGAGGGTGATCTCGAGACCGAGAACGACGCGGAACGCATCCGTGCGCACGGCGTGCCGGCGGTGCAGATCACGACCGGCCAGGCCTGTCACCTGGACGCACACATGGTGCACGACGCGTTGCACGGCATGGACCTGGACGGCATCGACGTGCTGTTCATCGAAAACGTCGGCAACCTCGTCTGTCCCGCGAGCTTCGACCTCGGGCACCACGCCAACGTGATCCTGCTCTCGGTCACCGAGGGGGACGACAAGCCGGCCAAGTACCCGGTGATGTTCCGCGCGGCTGACCTGGTCCTGCTCAGCAAGGCCGATTTCCTGGACGTGATCGATGATTTCGACACGCAAAAGGCCGAGCGTCACCTGCGTGAACTGGCCAACGCGGCCCCGGTGCTCTGCACCTCGGTACGCCGCCCCGATTCACTGGAGTCCTGGTTCGCCTGGCTGCGGGAAACTGCAGCCGCGTTGCGCGGCGGGGCCGGGATGACTCCCGGCAGCCGGCCCGCGAGCCCCGCCCCTCACGCGGAACCCTGATTCACATGACCGGCGCGCGCGCCTGGCTGGAGCGTATTCGCGCTCTGGACCTTCCCCACAAAGTCCGCGTCATGAACGTGTGCGGCGGTCACGAGCGCTCGATCACGATGGCGGGGCTGCGCGGCGCGCTGCCGGATTCCGTCGAGCTGATCCCCGGCCCGGGCTGCCCGGTCTGCGTCTGTCCCGAGGAAGACATCTACGCGGCCATCCAGCTGGCCTGGAGAAAAAACGTGATCCTGGCCGCGTTCGGCGACATGCTGCGCGTGCCGTGCAATGCACCGAAGTCCGAACCGCGCTCGCTGGAACAGGCCCGGGCGGCCGGCGGTGACGTGAGGCCGCTGTCCTCGCCCGAAGAGGTGCTGCCGATCGCGCGCGACCACCCCGATCGCGAGGTGGTGTTTTTCGCGGCCGGCTTCGAGACCACGATGGCGCCGGTGGCGGGGCTGCTGGCGCAGCGCCGGTCGAAAGCCTGGCCTGCCAACCTGAGCCTGCTGCTTTCCGGCCGCCTGACCTGGCCGGCCGTGGCCCTGCTGCTGGACAGCGGCGAGGCCGGTTTCGACGCGCTGATCGCGCCGGGCCACGTGGCGACCGTGATGGGGCCCGAGGAGTGGGCTTTCGTATCCGGGCGGCACGGCATACCCTCGGCGGTCGCCGGGTTCACGCCGGACAGCCTGCTGGCCGCGCTTTACTCGGTTCTGCGCCAGGTGGTCGAGCAGCGGCCGTTCCTGGATAACTGCTACCCGCAGCTCGTGCGTCCCGGTGGCAACCCGACCGCGCGCGACACGCTGTCGCTCGTGATGGACGTGGTCGACGCCAACTGGCGGGGGATCGGCGTGATTCCCGGCTCCGGTTTCGAGCTGAATTCCGGGTTCGCCGCACAGGATGCGAGAAGCCGTTTTGATATTCAGCCCGACGAGGACCGCAAACGGGCGGGGGAGATGCCGCCCGGCTGCGATTGCGCCAGGGTCGTGCTGGGACGCATCTATCCGAACGAATGCGCCTTGTACGGAAAGGCCTGCACGCCGCGCAATCCGGTCGGGCCCTGCATGGTGTCCGACGAGGGCGCCTGCCGCATCTGGTGGGCCAGCGGGGTGCGGGAATGA
>JAZBPJ010000061.1:0-2338 GCA_036351575.1 Lysobacterales bacterium
GTCGACCTGGGAAGTAACAGTTTTCACTTGCTCGTCGCCCACTGCGATCACGGGGAACTCAGAACCCAGGACCGCATCAAGGAGATGGTCCGCCTGGGCGGCGGCCTGGATGCGGACGGCAACCTCGACAGCGAAGTCCAGGACCGGGCTTTTGCCTGCCTGGCCCGTTTCGGCCAGAGAATCAGGGGTATCCCGCAGGAAAACCTGCGCGCCGTCGGCACGCAGACCCTGCGCCGCATGAAGCAGGCCAACGCCTTCCTGATGATCGCTGAAACCGCGCTCGGCACCAATATCGATATCATCGCCGGGCGCGAAGAAGCCCGGCTGATCTACATCGGCGTCACCCAGGGGGTGCCCGGCGAGGATGAAAACCGCCTGGTCATCGACATCGGCGGCGGCAGCACCGAGCTGGTCATCGGCTGCGGGCTGGAACCGCTCGAAACCGCGAGCCTGCAGTACGGCTGCGTATCCCTGACGCGGCGCTTTTTCGGTGACGGCCGGGTTTCCCGGGGTCGCTGGGAAAAGGCCGTCAACTCGGCCATGGCGGATTTGCAGGAACTCAGGCTCCGTTACCAGGCGACCGGCTGGCAGACCGTGATCGGATCGTCGGGCACCATCAAGGCCATCGAGGAGATCTGCCGGCGGCTGGGCTGGCGGGAAAAAGACATCAGCGCCGATGCGCTGCACATGCTCAGGGACCGCATCCTCGAGTTCGACACCATCGAGTCGGTGCGCCTTCCCGGCCTCAGCGAACGGCGCCATCCCGTGCTGATCGGCGGCATGGCGATGCTTTTCGCCTGCTTCCAGGTGCTCGGAATCAAGACGATGACCGTCTCGCCGTATGCGCTTCGCGAAGGCGTGCTGAACGACTTGCTCGGCCGTACCGAGCAAAAGGACCCGCGCGACAAAACCGTGGAGGCTTTCATGCAGCGCTACAGCGTCGATGCCGCCCAGGTCGAGCGCGTGCGGCGGATAGCCCTGACTGCGTATGACAAGATCGCCGACAGTCTCTACGCGCGACCGGTGCACCGGCGCCTGCTTGAATGGGCGGCGCAGCTGCACGAAGCCGGGCTGAGCGTCTCGCACAGCCTGTACCATCGCCACTCGGGCTACCTGGTCGAGCATTCCGACATGGCCGGGTTTACCCGCCAGGAGCAGCTGTTCCTGGCCAGTCTGGTGCGCTGCCACCGCCGCGCCATACCGGGCGACTACGGCGACGCCCTGCCCACGCGCCTGCAGGAACCGCTGCGCATGACGCTGATGTGCCTGCGCCTGGCCTGCATCCTGTGCCGCGGACGGGACGACGCCAGCCTGCCCGAGTTCCGCCTCAGCGCCAGCGAAGAAACCATCCAGGCGGGCTTCTCGCCGGAATGGATGGAAGCGCACCCCTTGACGCTGTTCGACCTGAAACAGGAATCGAAGGAGCTCAAGGCCCTGGGTCTGCGGCTTCGAGTGATGACCTCGCCCGGATCATGAATCACGGTCATGGCGGTCCAGGATGGCGCCCCGGCGCTTCGCGAGAGGCCTTCGAAACCCGCGCCGGCCTGCTATCGGACATCCGTTCTTTCTTTGCCGCCCGCGGCGTGCTGGAAGTGGAAACGCCGGTGCTCAGCCGCTATGGAAACACGGACCCGAACATCGGCAGCCTGGGGACGGCGGCGCCGCAACGTTACCTGCGCACCTCTCCCGAGTTCGCCATGAAGCGCCTGCTGGCCGCCGGCTTCCGCGATATTTACGAGCTGGGCCGGGTCTTTCGCGCCGGCGAGAGCGGGCGGTACCACAACCCGGAATTCACCATGCTGGAGTGGTACCGGACGGACATGGCCTACCTGGACCTCGCCGAAGAAGTCGTCGACCTCGTGCGCGCCTGCGGCCGGGGTGCTTTTGACGGCTGGCCGGTCGAGCGTTCGAGCTACCGGGATCTTTTTCGCAAGCAGGCCGGACTGGACCCGTATTTCTGCTCCGAGACCGAACTGGCCGACTGCGCCGCGGAACGCGGGGTCGCGGCCGGACCGTTCGAGCACGGAGAACTGCTCGACCTGGTCATGGCCGAGGTCATCCAGCCCGCCCTGCCCGGAGAATGTTTCACGATCGTCTTCGACTACCCCCCGGAACAGGCCGCGCTTTCCCGCATCCGCAATGACGATCCGCCGGTGGCCGAACGCTTCGAGGTCTACCTGGGGCAGCAGGAACTGGCGAACGGCTACCAGGAACTCACCGACCCGGGCGAGCAGCGCGCGCGTTTCGAGCGCGAAAACCGCAAGCGCGAGGCCCGTGGACAGGAACAGGTCACCATCGACAGCGGCCTTCTCGATGCTCTGGAAGCCGGCTTGCCGGA
>JAZBPJ010000062.1:0-12551 GCA_036351575.1 Lysobacterales bacterium
CAGTTCCAATCCCTGGAACCGGATATTGATCCGATTGAGGCCGATTCCTGCGGCCGGGCGACCCGTGTGTAACGCTGCGAGCGCCGTAGATGAATTAAGTATAGACCCTGGAATGATTTTATCCAGCGCGGCAGCTACCGTTCAGACGTCGAACGGCACCGCTTGTCGATTGTGTCAAAATCGGTCAGAAACTGCCGTTTTTCATGAAAGGTTGCTGATAACCGCTCAATCCAGCAGCGTCTGGGGGTCCACGCGCTTGTCCAGCCAGTTCATCCGCCAGTCGAGGTGCGGCCCGGTCGCGCGGCCCGTGGCGCCAATTTCTCCAATCAGTTCAGCGGCTTCCAGGCGGTCTCCAACGGCGACGTGGATGCGGCTCAGGTGCAGGAAGGTCGAGGAAAGCCCGTGACCGTGGTCCAGGATGACCGTGCCGCCGGAGTAATAAAGGTCGGGGTGGGCCAGCGTGATCACGCCGGCGGCGGGCGCGAGCACCGGGGTGCCTGTGGGCGCCGCGATGTCGAGGCCCCAGTGCGGATTGCGCGGTTCGCCGTTGAGTATGCGCTGGCTGCCGTACACGCCGCTGATGCGTCCCTCGGCCGGCCAGCCGAAACCCGCGGCAAAGTCGGTGCGTTCATCGCGCAGCGAGCGGGCCTTGCGCACCAGCGCGGCGTCGTTGCGAATCCGCTCCAGTGATTCGGGGTCCGGGGTAACGGTCGCGGGCGGCAGCCCGTCCACGCGCTCGATGCGGAATTCACGCTCCTCGATTTCCAGCGTGCGGGTCTGCACGGAGCCGTCCGGCGCCTCGGCCCGCAGCGTACGCGAGCCGCTTTCATCGCGCGCGAAAGCGATGAGGAAATCTCCCGTGTCCGCGACCATGATTTTTGAGCCGTCCAGCGACACCGAGCTGCCCGGAGCGGCCTTGCCGACAAGAATGCCGCCCTGTACCGCCTTGCCGCTCAGCTCCAGCGCCGCCGCGGCAGCGGGAAAAAGCAGGGCAAGCAGGAGCAGAATGGCCCCCGCGTGGCGCGTGGAGTGAAGGCCGGAGCGCAATTTCAGCGCACGATGCGCAGCGACTGGCCGGGCTGCAGCACGGTGTCGCTGCCGAGATCGTTCCAGCTCTGCAGGTCGTTGACGCGCACGTTGTACTTGCGCGCGATGCTCCACAGCGAGTCGCCGCGGCGCACCACGTAACGGGTCGTCCCGGAGGTCGCTTTACCCGGAATGGCCTGGCTGTGGTAAACCGTGATGGTTTTGCCGGCGCGCAGCTTGCGCGGGTCGGATATGTTGTTCCAGCGCTGCAGGTCTTTTACCGAGACGCGGTAGCGCCTGGCGATCACCGAGAGGCTCTCGCCCGGGCGCACCTTGTGCGTGACGCGGCGCGTGGACAGCAGGCCGGACTGCAGCTGCTGCAGTTCCATCGCGGCCTGCGTGTACAGCGGGTCGGCCTGGGCCTGGTCGTCACGCGGCAGGCGCAGCTTCTGGCCGACTTTCAGGAAATCCCCGTCCAGGTCGTTGGCCGTTCGCAGCACGGAAACCGGCACGCCGTGACGCGCCGAAATGTGCGACAGGGTGTCACCCGATTCGACCACCACCTGGTCCCAGCGCATCAGCGCGCTGGCGTCCACCTGCTGCATTTTTTCGCGCAGGGTGGCCGCGTTTTCCAGCGGCAGAACCACGCGGTGCGGGCCGCTGGGGGACGTGGCCCAGCGGTTGTAGCCCGGGTTCAGCGTGAACAGCACGTCGATGGGCACTTCCGCCATTTGCGAGACCAGCACCAGGTCGGCCTGCCGCCCGATATCGACGGCTTCGACCACGGCCTCGTTGGGCGTGGCCGGTATCTCGAAACCGTAGGCCTCGGGATCCTCGAACAGGCAGGTCAGGCCCAGGAGCTTGGGAACGTAGCCACGGGTTTCCCGCGGCAGGCGGATGTTCCAGAAATCAGCCGGTTTGCCGGCCTGGCGGTTTTTTCGGACCTGGCGGGCGACACGGTTTTCGCCGGAGTTGTAGCCGGCGAGCGCCAGCAGCCAGTCGCCGTCGAACATGTCGGCCATGTACTGCAGGTAGTCGAGCGCCGCGCCGGTGGAGGCGTAGACGTCGCGCCGGCCGTCGTACCACCAGTCCTGGGTCAGCCCGTAATTCTTGCCGGTGCCGGCGATGAACTGCCAGGTGCCGAGCGCGCGGCCGCTGGAATAGGCGAAGGGGTCGTAGGCCGATTCGACGATGGGGAGCAGGGCGATTTCGCCCGGCATGTCCCTTCGTTCCAATTCGCTGACAATGTGGTGGATCCAGGGCTGCGCGCGCTTGAAGATCCGGCCCATGTATTCGTCGTGGTCCGCGTACCAGCGCGCCCATTTCAGGGAAACTTCATGCTCGGAGCACTCCGGCAACGCGAAGTTGTCCACCATGCGGTCCCAGACGGAGACCGGTTCGGGCTCGGCGCTTTCCTCGGGAATGAACAAGTGTTCGTCCACGGTAGCCGTTGAACTGGGCACCGTGAGGGGTTCGGCCGCAACGACCGTCAGTTCGGTTTCAGCGGGTTCAGTCGGCTGGCTGGTCGAGGCGCAGCCGGTCAACAGGAAGAGCAGCGCGATGAAAGTGGTCTTGAGGTGCAAAGTATCACTCAATCTGATGATTTTTCAGCCATTATCCGCTTCATAAGCACGGGGTCAAGTCACTTTGTGTCGAAACAGTGACGATAAGGGGGCGTTGTTCCGGTTCAGAAGCCGTCCTTCCAGGCGCGGATCACCGCCAGCGTGGAATCGCCGGCGCAGGCCGCTGTATCGCGCTGCCGCGCCGCGTTCACGACGCTTGCTTCGCGGGTGCGCAGGAAGGGATTGACCTTCAATTCTTGCGCCAGCGTGCTGGGCAGGGTGATGCGACCCTCGGCCCTGCATCTTTTCACTTCCGCGGCCCTGCGCTGCAGGTCGGGGTTGCCGGGTTCGACCGCGAGCGCAAATTCGCAGTTGGACAGGGTGTATTCATGGGCGCAGTACACCCGGGTTGCGGACGGCAGGGCGGCGATCCGGTCCAGCGAGTCCTGCATCTGCGCCGGGCTGCCCTCGAACAGCCGGCCGCAGCCGACGCTGAACAGCGTGTCGCCGCAGAACAGGCAGCCGTGGCCGTGAAAAGCGATGTGGCTGGCCGTGTGCCCGGGCACTTCCATGACGGCAAAATCGATACCCAGCGCCGCCAGTTCGACGGTTTCGCCGTCGCCGAGCGCGGTGATCCTGGCGCCGATGCGCGGATCGTCTGGCCCGAAAACCGCGGCGCCGGTCGCCTCGACCAGTTGCGTCACGCCGCCGATGTGGTCAGCATGGTGGTGGGTCAGCAGGATGGCGGCCAGGTCGAGGCCGTCCCGCTGAAGTTTTTCCAGGACCGGGTTGGCGTCGCCGGGGTCGACGACGGCGCAGTGTCTTCCACCGGTTGAAATCAGCCAGATATAATTATCGGCAAACGCGGGTATGGCAGCGACCTTCAGTTCCGGCATGACAGGCTCCGTTGGTTTTCGTTCGGCGTGTGAATCACGCCCGGGACCGCGAATTTTAACAGACAAGAACAACAGAAAACCGGGAAGCGGGTATTGAGCCAGAGAGACAGCCAGTCCAGTTTGAACAGCCTCAAATCCCTGTCCGAGGGCCTGTTGCGCGGCGCGGGACTGTCGGGCCGGCGCGGCAACGTGCTCGAAATCCGTCACGATTTCGCCCCCCGTTTCGACCAGCCCTTTCTGCATTGCGCCGACGAGGGCTTCGGCGTCTCGCTCAGCCTGACCTGCGCCCGGGAGGGTGATCCCGAGCAGAGCGTGTGCTGCGATTCCGCACTGCTGCCGTTCCAGGGCGGCGCGTTTCGCGCGGTCGTGCTCCACCACGTGATTTCCGATGGTTTCGAGCCGGAACTGGCCGAGGCCTGCCGGGTCCTGCAAAGCAACGGCACCCTCGTCGTGCTCGGCCTCAACCGCATGGCCTGGCGTTACCGTTTCCAGGATAAGGAAAGGCCGCTGCCGGGGCTGGCGCCGCTGGCCGTGCGCAACCGGCTGGTCAGCCTGGGCATGAGCATGCGGGGTTTTGCCGGCGCCGGTCTCGGCGGACGCCAGGCGCCCGCCTTGCTGCGCAGCGGGGCGGGTGCGGCCTGCCTGCCGCTGGCCGACCTGCTGATCCTCGAGGCCTGCAAAGAAGGCGGCCCGCTGTTGACCCCGCTGCGCCGGGCCAAGGGTGCGGCCGTTGTCCAGTCCTTGCTGGCGGCCGAATGAGGAACCCGGGCCAATGAGCAAGGGCGAAGCGGTCGTGATTTACACCGACGGGGCCTGCAGCGGCAACCCCGGTCCGGGCGGATGGGGCAGCGTGATGCTGTACCGCGGGCACCGCCGGGAACTTTCCGGGGGCGAAAAGCAGACCACCAACAACCGCATGGAAATGATGGCCGTGATCGCCGCGCTGGAAACGCTCAAGCGTTCGTGTAAGGTATGCGTCCACACGGACTCGACGTACGTGATGAAAGGCATGACCGAGTGGCTTGAAAGTTGGAAAGCGCGCGGATGGAAGACCGCTGCGAAGAAGCCGGTGCTGAACGAGGACCTGTGGCGCCGACTCGATGAAGCGGCCGCGCGGCACGAGCTCGAGTGGCGCTGGGTCAAGGGGCACAGCGGCGTGCCGGAAAACGAACGGGCCGACGAACTGGCGAGGAAAGCAATACCTTGAAGCAGATCATACTGGATACCGAAACCACGGGCCTGGAGCCGTCAGAAGGACACCGGGTCATTGAAATCGGCTGCGTCGAACTGGTCGACCGGCGCGTCAGCCAGAACCGTTACCACCAGTACCTGAACCCCGGCCGCGAGATCGAGGACGGCGCGCTCGAAGTGCACGGCATCAGCGGGGAATTCCTCGCCGACAAGCCGGTTTTCGAGGACGTGGTCGACGATTTCCTGGCCTTCGTGGCCGGCGCGGAACTGATCATTCACAACGCGCCGTTCGACGTCGGCTTCATCGACAACGAACTCGCCCTGATGGGCCGCGAGGACCGCCTCGCCGACCACTGCACCGTGCTGGACACGCTGGAGATGGCGCGCGACCTGCACCCGGGCCAGCGCAACAGCCTGGATGCCCTGTGCAAGCGCTACGATGTCGACAACTCCAGCCGTACCCTGCACGGCGCCCTGCTGGACGCGGAGATCCTGGGTGACGTGTACCTGGCGATGACCGGCGGGCAGAGCGACCTCGGCCTCAGTTTCGACGGCGTCAACGACGAGTCGCACGACGCCGTGCGCGAACTGGTCGAAAAACCGCAGCTTTTCGTTCTCAAAGCCAGCGCGGATGAAATCGCGGCCCACGAAGAACGCCTGCGCCAGATCGACGAGGCGTCGGGCGGCAAGTGCGCCTGGAAACGGGCCCGCTCGGGCTGAAGAAGCAAAACGCGTTCAGGGCGCCGCGCCGGTCGCGAGCAGCGGGTGTTCGCGGGTATCCATCCAGACAAGAGTGTCGTAATAACTCCGGACATTGGCGACAAACTGCCGTGCTTCGTGACCGCGCGCATAACCGTAGCGCGTATCGCGGTAGTAGCGTTCCTGGGTGATCAGCTCCAGCCGCTTTTTGACCTCCTCCCACGAGTCCGGGTCGCCGCCCTGGCGCTGCGTCAGCACGCGCACGTCCTCCAGGTGGCCCATGCCCATGTTGTAGGCGGCCAGCGCCATCCAGGTCCGGTCGGGCTCGGGTATGCGATCGGGTATGCGCTCGCGCAGGTCCACGAGGTAACGCGCGCCGCCGTCGACGCTCTGGCGGGGGTCCAGGCGGTCGGTGACGCCCAGGTGATCGGCGGTTTTCAACGTCAGCATCATCAGGCCGCGCACGCCGGTATAGGAGGATGCCGCCGGGTCCCAGTGCGACTCCTGGTAGCTGATCGCAGCCAGCAGCCGCCAGTCCAGCCCGTAGGCCTCGGCGGTCTCCCTGAAAATCGGCACCAGCGGCGGCAGCCGCCGGCGCAGCTGGCGCGTAAAGGTGTGCATGCCGACGCGGTCCATGCGGGCCTCAGCGCCGTAAAACGCCTCGAGCAGGGGCTGCAGCGATCCGAGTTTTTCGAGTTCCTGAAAATAGCGCTGCGCCGCGTCGGCCAGGCTGCGGTCTTCCCCGCCGGGAAAAGCCCAGGCCTGGCCTGACAAGTCGGGCAGTTCAAAACCAACGGAGACACGCGGGTAGAAGTGTCCGTTCAGCTCGTAGATGGTCGAATCGACCAGGGTGGCGTCGATGGCGCCATCGGACACCGCGAGCAGCAATTCCTCCATGCCGACATCGTCGCGCGGTTCCCAGCTGAGCTCCGGCAGGTCCATGCGCGCCAGCTCAAGGGTCTCTTCATAAATGCTGTCCGTGATGACCATCAGCTTCAGGCCGACGAGGTCCTCGAAACCGCGCAGCCGTTTCTGTCCGCGGCGGTAAAGGACCAGGATCGAGCTTTGCTGGTAATCCGGCCCGAAGTTGAAGCGCTCCTCGCGCTCGGGCGTGCGCGAGAGGTTGGCCGCGATCAGGTCCCCGGCCCCGGCTTCCAGCAGTTCCGGCAGTTCCCGGAACGACTGCGCGGGAACGATATTCAGCTCCACGCCCAGGAATTCGGCAAAGCCACGTACGAGCTCGACCTCCAGGCCGGTGGGGCCGTCCGGGCCGATGTAGTAGGTGCTGGCGCCGTTGCGCGTCAGCATGGTCAGTTCACCGCGCTGCTTGACCTTGTCGAGCTGGTTCGGCCGGTCCTGGCCGGAGTAGCCCAGGAACAGCAGAATGGCAAGCGCGACAAGCGGCCCGGGTTTGAAACGACTGCCGTCGAACAGGGGCCGGATCATCGGGTCTACAGGCCTGCAGGGCGGTCAGGAGGCCCTAATCCCAGCAGACAGCCGGGGTTTTCTGGCCCGCCTGGTTCAGCGTCAGCGTGGTGCAGCTGGTGCCGTCCCGGGCCTTGTCTTTCGCCTGGTCGCCCTGGGCCACCGCCTGCAGCGTGTAGGTCGTTGCATTGGGCGTGCCGCTGGTGGAGAGGTTGTAATGCTGGAGGTTCGGGGCGGCGATGTCGCTTGTCGAGGCATACGACGTGTGATTGGCGCGCCAGATTTCCTGGTTCACCGACCAGTTCATCAGGGCCTGCTGGGCGTCGCCGCGCTTGCTCTTGCGCACGTAATTGACGTACGAGGGGTAAGCCAGCGCCAGTATGATGGCGACGATGGTCAGTGCGATCATCAACTCGATGATGGTGAATCCCTTGCTTCTAAAACGTCCGTTTTCGTCCATGGTCACGACCTTCCGTTTCAATACCAACGGGTTCTAATCATATGCCCTTGAGCATTTCAATACCAACAAGCGGCATTCTTCCGATAAACGGTAGTTTGAACGGTCCTGAATGGTAGACACGCTGCGGCAGCTTCTGACAATTTCTGTCACAATAATGCTGTCTCAGGACGAGACTGGACTCAAAATTTACCAAGGACGGTAATATGACTGGAAAATCTTCGGGCGTTCGCCCCGGCTACCTGTTTCAAGCAAAAGGCTTCTCACTTATCGAGGTCATGATGTCGATCGTGCTCGTGGCGATCGGCACCGCGCTGGCGATACCTTCCTACCAGGACCAGGTCGAGAAAAGACAGCTGACGAACGGCGCAGAGCAGTTGGCTGCCTTCGTCAACTCGGTCCAGGGCCAGGCCATGAGGTCCAACGAGCAGGTCACGATTTCCTACTCGTTCACGGACAGCAACAACTGGTGTTTCGGGGCCGTCGAAGGCGCGGATGCATGCGACTGCACGGTTAGCGGCGCGAACGACGAAGGTTTTTGCGCGATCGACGCCACGGCGTTCCGCATGGACGATGACATCGCCCCGGGCCGCGGCCTCATCAGCCAGGTCACCGGTGACGGCGCGTTCACGATCGATCCCGTGCGCGGGATCCTGGACGACACGGTGGAAGTCAGCCTGCAATCGCGAACGGCCGAATTCCGCCTGAGCCTAAACATCAACAACTCCGGGCGCATCACCCTGTGCAGCAACGGCGCTGAGTATTCCGTGCCGGGTTACGAGCTGTGCCCGGTCGAAGTGATAGAGTTTCCTGTCGACGGGCCACCTGTCATCGAAGATCCGGTCGAGGGTTACCCGATCGTGGAGGTGGGATCATGAAAGCCCTTCGCATCCGCAGGCAAAGCGGCGCGACCCTGATGGAAGTGCTGATCGCGATGACGATCAGCCTGGTGGCGACCGCGGCGATGGTCGCGATGATGTCCAATTCGCTGGGCACCACGGCCCGCATCATTCACATGACCAAGCTGACCGACGACATGCGCGTGGCCCTGCAGATGATGGGGCGCGACGTGCGCCGCAGCAGTTACAACGTCGGCTCGATGTACTGCTACGCCAACGAGGACTGCGGTTCGGACGCCAGCGGCGTGACGCTGGCCGGGGACGTCAATATCAACGATGCGGGAACCTGCTTTACCTTCCTGCTCGATCGCGGCTGGGACCGCAACTCCACCAACGACGGTGCCGGCGGGTTCCGCCGCGTGACGATTAACGGCGTGGGTGTGCTGGAAATGTGGACCGGCGACAGCGCACCGGACTGCAGCGACGCGGCAGGCGCGGCCGGCTGGGTCGAAATCACGGACCCGGAAAACATGGACATCACGACATTCGCCGTGGACGACAGCCTGTCTTACACCCGGACCATCCTGGACGACGGCTCCAACACCATCCAGCAGAAAGTCCGCAAGATCCGCATGAACATGGCCGGCCGACTGGTGATGGACAACTCGATCACGCGCACGCTCGAAGACATTGTCGACGTGCGCAACGACCTGCTGCTCTGAAGCGGCGCGTCACGTTTTCAAGGGACGGGCAAACCCGATGACAAACGGTGTAAAACAGATGAACAAGGCTAACCGCTACCAGTCAGGCATCGTGACGACCTTCACCGGCGTCATGATCCTGGTCCTGCTGACCCTGATGATGTTTTTCGCCATCCGGGTCGGCGTATTCGAACAGCGGGTTTCCGCCAACGAGATGCGCCAGAAAGAGGCGTTCCACGCGGCCGAGGCCGGCATCAACCACGCCAAGGAATTCATCCTGGCGAACGGTGCGCTGGTGGCTTCCGACGTCGTCGACCTGCTGCCGAACGGCGAGGACGGCTGGCTGGCCGCCACGGCTGAAGGGCGCTGGGAGAGTTGCGCGACCTGGGCCTCGGCCAACAGTGTCAACCTGCAGACGGACCGCGGCTCGCACCCCTGTTTCGGCATGGCGGACCGAACCCAGCGCTCGGATTCCTATTTTTACAGTTTCAACAACTCCACCGCGCTGCCGCTGAATACGAACAGCTTTTTTGCCGATTCAACAGAGCAGGTGACGGTTGAGGCGCTGCTGTGCGTGATGGACGTGGTCACCGGCGACGACGTGCCGGTGAAAGGCTGCGTCGGCCCCGGCGATACGCCCACCGGTATCGGTGACGGCACCTTTTTCATGGTCACGATCCTGGCGCGCGGCGAGGCCGATTGCACGGGCGGGGCCTGCACCGCGGAATCGATGGTCAGCGAACAGGTATCGAATTTCGGCGCCACCGCGGGCGGCAATTCACCGAACGTACCGCTGTCGACACGCAGCACCTTTCCGCCGTCCGGCACAGCCGAAGTCGTGCCCAATCCGAACGCGGGCGGGCAGGGCGTGCCGATCTCGGTATGGATGAACGCCAATAGTTCTTGTTCAAACTATGCCGCTATCGATCCGGCCAGCGGATCCTGGGCGACCTGCGAGTACCACGAATGGTACGAGACCGACGACATTCCCGACAACGTCGTTTGCCCGGGCAACTGTTCCTGCGACAAGATCGAATCGATCAGTTACACGCACAGCACGGACGACACGCTGGGCATCGACCTGGTCCAGGACGACAACTTCCCTTGCGACCTGTTCCAGTTTTACTTCGGCGTGCCGCGTACCAGTTACCCGATCATCAAGGGTTTCGCCAAGGTGATCGACGATTGCTCGA
Organism: Lysobacterales bacterium; assembly: GCA_036351575.1. Classification (GTDB taxonomy): domain Bacteria; phylum Pseudomonadota; class Gammaproteobacteria; order Xanthomonadales; family SZUA-36; genus JABDPF01. The sequence continues at coordinate 9,990 of JAZBPJ010000062.1, forward strand.
CGCTCGGGCCCAACTCCTTCGGCATGTACTGGGTATCGGGCAGCGAGTGCAGCATCAACGCGAACACCAACGTCGGTTCACCCGGCGCACCGGTGATGCTGATTTCCGCCGCCACGGTGACCCGGCTGAACGGCGGCGCCAATATCTTCGGCACACTTTTCGTGACCGACGTGGAAGACAGCAATGCTGAATTGCAGGTCAACGGTACGGCCGCGGTTTACGGCGCGGCCATCGTCGACGGCACGCTGGGCAGCTACAACGGCACCTTCCAGGTGGTCTGGAACGAGAATATCGCCAGCAAGTCCGGCGCCGGCGGCGGGCTCGGCTCCGTCCTGGGCGGCTGGTCCGACTTCCATCGCGACTGGGAATAAGGAAAGCACGATGATGAAATTGAACGGGAAGGAATTCGCACACCGCGGCTACACGCTGGTCGAGGTGCTGGTCGGCATCCTGATTTTCGCGGTGGGCATGATGGCCCTGGCGCAGCTGCAGGGCAACCTCGCGAGGAGCAGCGGCGACGCCAACGCGCGCACCGTGGCGGCGAACGTGGCGCAGGAGATGATCGAGAGCGTGCGCCGCTTCAGCGTCGTGGAATCGGACGGCAGCGCTCACGCGTTCAACGATATCGTCGACAGCAGTACCACGGTAAGCCGCGGCGGCTATACCTACACCGTGACGACCGAGGTGACGGATTATTATTACAACCCGGCGGACAAGACCTTCTCGACAACCCAACCAACCGGCCAGGTCAACGCGGATTTCAAACAGGTCGAACTGACCGTCAGCTGGGATACCAGTCCGCAGCAATTCAATATCGACGACACGCAGACGACGACCGGCGGCAGCGGCAGCATCACGCTGGTCGACGTTTTTTCCTCCATCACCTCGCCCTCGGGCGGCAAGGTGGTGCTCGGCGCGACCTACGATTCTTTTTACACCCCGCCGGTGGACTACAACCCGGGCCAGCGGCCGGACATCATCTCCATCAACCTTGGCAACAGCCGGTTCAAGGAGTCCACGACACCGCTGCCCGACGTGATCCGGGCCGACGAACTGGTAGAAACCGATTTCGACATCGTGACCTACACCAACCCGAACAACGGCAACGCCCAGTACCTGCGCCGCGAGGACATGAAGGTCGTGAGCTGCGAATGCACGCTGCAGGCGCCGAACGCCAATAACCAGGGCCGCAGGCCGTCCGTCTGGGACGGCGCGGAATACAGCGAGCCGGACCAGGTGACCAAGCCTTACGGCGTCAGCGCCAACAATCAGCAGAGCGCTTTCTGTGACCTCTGCTGCCGCGATCACCACGACGGCGGCACCGCCACGAACGACCAGGCGGACGACCCCGGCCGCTCGAAATTCGGTCCGTTCCTGCCGTCCTCGGCGTACCACAGCAGCGGTACCTTCGCCGGCGACCACAAGCACTACAACCGCGACCGCAACGGCAACCTGGTGCTGGCCGCTTCCGCGGGGGATACCTACGTCGAGGCCTGCCGCCTGGTGCGCAAGGACGGCTTCTTCCGGGTCGCGCAGGACATGCGCCAGGAAGGGCTCGACGCCTTTCCCGCCAATTACCTGGATGACGTCGAGGAAGTCAACCAGTACTCGACCTACATCACGTCGGCCGTGTCGGCCTACGAACGCGCCATGGGCACCAGTGCGCAATACGAACTCAGCCCGCCGTCGCTGATGCAGCCCACGGACATGGATCCGGCGATCGTGTTTCCGGCCAGCACTCAGGACAACCCGACGGTGATGACCTTTATCGGTGACAACGACCGCCAGCAGCTGCGTTCGCGCGGAATCTATATCGATTACATGAGCGACGACCTGCGCACCAGGATCAATTGCCTGGACGCGGGCGGCAGCGGCGAAGACTGCGACGTGCCCCAGGTGAGTTCCGCGCTCGAGATCATTCCGTTTTACGAGGTGCAGCTGACCTGGCTTTCGCGCTGGAACGAGACGCCCAACAATTACCCGATCGACGTCAGCAACGAGGCGATTTCGGATCAGAACAGCCACAGCCGCGGCCTGGCCGAGCTGACCAGCGGGCTTGGCCGTTCGACCATCCAATCCGAGGTGCACAGCGGCAACCTGGGCCTGACCGGCACAGACCCGATCGATCCTTACTACCTGTCCGACCTGGAGCAGTATGACCTGCACGCGGTGGCCATCGAGCTAGGTACACCGCCGCCGAGCGACGGCATCAACGTCTCCGGCTCGATCACCTCGTCGGTGGGCGGGGTCAAGGCCGCCGACGTGGAAATCGAGGCCACTGGAGCCATCTGCGATCGAACCAGTCTCGGCTTCGAGTGCGTGGTCATCCCCGATTACAACAATCCGAAGATCAAGGTTTACAACTACTTCAAGCGCGGCAAGGTCCTGCTGGCCTGCAGCAACGAACTGGCAGTGCAGGGCGAGGAGCATAGTGGCGACAATCCGGATCAGAACTGGACCGTGTTCTACCTGCCCGAAGAGGTTCCGTCCACCACCGCGAACATCGTGATTCGCGAGGACAGCTGCTGAATCTCCCCCGAAGCGCGCTTCAGTCTCTCCTAC
>JAZBPJ010000063.1:0-9321 GCA_036351575.1 Lysobacterales bacterium
CTCGGCGGCCGTGGCCGGCATCCCCGACGACCGGGAAACCTACTACTTCGGCGCCACCGGCGGCGGAGTCTGGAAAACAGAAAACGGCGGCAGCCACTGGGAAAACGTCTCGGACGGTTTTTTCGGCGGCTCCATCGGCGCGGTTGCCGTCTCTGGCTGGGATCCCAACGTTATTTATGTCGGAACCGGTGAGAAAACCGTGCGCGGCAACGTCTCGCACGGCGACGGCATGTGGAAAAGCACCGACGCCGGCCGGACCTGGGAACACATCGGCCTGGAAGACAGCCGCCACATATCCCGCATCCGCATCCACCCGAAAAACCCCGACCTGGTCTACGCCGCGGTGATGGGCCACCTGTTCGGCCCCAACGAGCAGCGCGGCGTCTACCGTTCAAAAGACGGGGGTGAGAACTGGGAGCGCGTGCTGTTCGCGAACGAGCAGGCCGGCGCGGTCGACCTCGCCATGGATCCGACCAACCCGCGCGTGCTCTACGCCACCACCTGGCGGGTGATCCGCACACCGTACAGCCTGGAATCCGGAGGTGAAGGCTCGGGACTCTGGAAAAGCACGGACGGCGGCGACAGCTGGACCTCCCTCTCTGCGAACGAAGGCATGCCGGAACCGCCACTGGGTATCTCCGGCATTACCGTTTCACCATCCAACCCGGACAATCTCTACGCTATCGTCGAGGCGGCCGAGGGCGGTGTTTTCCGCTCCGGCGACGCCGGAGAAACCTGGCAACGCGTAAATCAGGAGCGCAAGTTGCGCCAGCGCGCCTGGTATTACTCCCGCATCAACGCCGACCCGCTGGATGAAAACGTGGTTTACGTCCTGAACGTGCGTTTTCACAAGTCCAAGGACGGCGGCAAGACCTTTGAGACCATTGCCACCCCGCACGGAGACAACCACGACCTGTGGATCGACCCGAACGACCCGCTGCGCATGATCCAGTCCAACGACGGCGGCGCCAACGTCAGCTACGACGGCGGCCAAAACTGGTCCACGCAGGCCAACCAGCCCACTGCCCAGATGTACCGGGTGTCTACCGACAACGCCTTTCCCTGGCGTCTTCTGGGCGGCCAGCAGGACAACAGCGCGGTGCGTATCCGCACCCGATCAGCCAGCGGCGCGGCGATCGGCACACGTGACTGGGAGCCGACCGCGGGCGGCGAGAGCGGCCATATCGTGGCCGACCCGGAAAACCCGGACATCGTCTACGGCGGTTCCTACGGCGGCTTCCTGCTGCGCGTCGACCATCGCAGCGGTGACCGCAGGCTGATCGACGTCTGGCCCGACAACCCGATGGGCTGGGGCGCGGCCGAACTGAAATACCGTTTTAACTGGAACTTTCCATTGATGTTCTCGCTGCACGACCCGGATACACTCTACGCGGCCGGAAACGTTCTGTTCAAAACAACTGACGAAGGCCAGAACTGGTCGGCAATCAGTCCCGACCTGACCCGCAACGACAAGTCGAAGCAGCTGCCCTCGGGCGGCGAGATCACCAAGGACAACACCAGCGTCGAGTACTACGGAACGATCTTCGCGCTGGCCGAATCGCTGCTTGAGCGCGGCGTGATCTGGGCCGGCTCCGACGATGGCCTGGTGCACCTGACCCGCGACGGCGGCGAGACCTGGATCGATGTCACGCCGCGCGGACTGCCGGAACACGCCCAGGTCAACTCCATAGAGGCGCATCCCTTTGAGGCCGGCGGGCTCTACCTGGCAGCCACCTCCTACAAGAGCGACGATTTTCAGCCCTACCTCTACCGCACCACCAACTACGGCAAAAGCTGGAAGAAAATCACGGCGGGCATTCCGGAAAACGAGTTCACTCGCGTCATTCGATCGGATACGCAGCAGCGCGGGCTGCTCTTTGCCGGGACCGAACGGGGCGCCTGGTTCTCCCTGGACGACGGCAAGGCCTGGAACCGCTTGCAGTTCAACCTACCCGTCGTCCCGGTCACCGACATGGCCGTTAAAGAAAACAGCCTGGCCGTCGCCACGCAGGGCCGCGGTTTCTGGCTGTTCGATGATCTCGTTTTGCTGCGCCAGGCCGCGGGTATCGAGGCCGGCAAGGACCCGGTGCTGTTCAAACCGGCGCCGGCGCTCCGCATCCAGGGCCGGCACGAGGAAAACCCGGTGCACCAGGGCCGCAACCCGGCGCCCGGCGTGGCGCTGCGCTACTGGCTGCCCGAAGAACTGCCGGCAGACGCGCCGCTGGAGCTCGTGGTCAGCGACCGCGAAGGAAACGTCATCCGCACCTTCAGCCGCAAACCGCCGGAAGGTGACGAAAGCAAGGCGGAGGGACCGGACGACGACCGCCTGCTGAGCGCGAACGCGGGCATGAACCGCCTGCAGTGGAACCTGCGGTACCCGAGCGTGAAACGCTTTGACGGGCTGGTGCTGTGGAACGATTTCCTGGACGGGCCGCTGGCCGTTCCCGGCGCTTACTCGGCGCGGCTGACAGCGGGTGAAACCTTGCTCATCACGGGGTTCGAAATCGTCCAGGACCCGCGCAGCAAGGCCTCGGCTGAAGACCTGCGAGAGCAGTTCGACTTCAGCTGGTCGATCAACCGGAAACTCACCGAAACCCACGAGGCCATCGAGCGCTTGCGCGAGGCCCGCTCACAGGTGGACTCCGTCGTCGAGCGTGTGCGGGACGAGGAGCGCTACGCTGCCTTGAAGCAGGCAGGGGATGCGATTGCCGATAAACTCGACGGTATCGAGGAAGCCCTCTACCAGACGAAGCTCGAGGCGCGCCAGGATCCGCTGAACTTCCCGATCCGCCTGAACGACAAGCTGGCCGGCGTGATGCTGGCCGCGACCATCGGCGACCATGCGCCGACGGCTGCCGCCGTCGCCGTGCGCGACGAACTGGTGTCCCGGATCGACGTTCAGTTGAGTGCGCTGCAGGCTGTGCTGGGCGACGAAGTGGCCGCCTTCAACGCGCTGGCGGCGGAACTGGCGCTGCCGGCGGTTGCCGCGGACTGATACTTCAAGCCGGCGTATGATGGTGGCTACCGGCATGTTCGGAGTGGTGGTTTATGAATGGTCTGTACATCATCGGCGGCGCGATACTGGGACTGTTTGCCGGCACCATCGAGCGCAGTCCGATGCTTGGCCTCGCGGCCGGCCTGCTGATCGGCTGGCTGTTCGCCCGGACCACGCGCCTGCAGCGCGAGCTGGAAGAACTCACCCGGAAATTGCGCGCCCCGGGCAGGCGCGCTGCTGTTGCGCACCAGCCTGAACCGGAAGCCGAAGAGGAAGAGCGCTCACCGCCCGTAACGACGGCACCGCCCGAAACCCGGGTGGGCCTGGAAGAACCTGGCGTGATCATGCCGGTCGACTCAGGGCGGGATTTTGAGCCGGTCCGTGAAGCCGCCGAGACCGGGGCCGTGACAGCGCCGACCGAACCGGCCCTCGTCGAACGCCTGTTCGAGGCCGCGAAAAACTGGATCACGACGGGCAACGTGCCGGTAAAAGTCGGCATCCTGCTCTCGTTCATCGGCGTGTCCTTCCTGCTCAAGTACGCCATCGACCGCAACCTGTTCAACGTGCCGATCGAAGTCCGCCTGCTCGGTGTAGCGGTAGCCGGCCTGGTCATGGCTTTCATCGGCTGGCGGCTGCGCGGCAAGCGGCGCGGCTACGCCCTGAGCCTGCAGGGCGGCGGCGGCGGCATCCTGTTCCTGACGGTGTACGCTGCCATGCGCATCTGGCAGCTGCTGCCGGAAGTCACCGCCTTTGCCCTGCTGTTCCTAATCGCGGCGGCCATCGCGATCCTGGCCGTCCTGCAGAACGCGCGCACCCTCGCCCTGTTCGGCGTGATTGGCGGCTTCCTCGCGCCCGTGCTGGCCTCGACGGGCGAGGGCAGCCATGTCGTTCTGTTCAGCTACTACCTGGTCATCAACCTGGCCATCCTGGCGATCGCCTGGTTCAGGGCATGGCGAGTACTGAACCTGGTCGGTTTTGTATTCACCTTCATCATTTCCTTTTTCTGGGGTTACCGATATTTCACCCCCGAACTTTTCTCCAGCACCGAACCGTTCCTCGTTCTGTTTTTCCTGTTCTACCAGGGCATAGCGATTCTTTACGCCCTGCGGCGCTCGGCCGAAAAGCCCGATGCGATCGACGGCACGCTGGTATTCGGCACGCCGGTCATCACCTTTGCGCTGCAGAGCGCGATGCTGTCCGGCAGCGAGTACGGACTGGCCTGGAGTGCACTGGCGCTCGCCGTTTTCTATGGCGGGGTTGCCGTGCTTCTGCGCGGCCGACCGGGCCGTCACCCGCAACTGCTGACCGAGGCCTACCTGGCCCTGGCCGTCGCTTTCGCGACCCTGGCGATTCCGCTCGCCTTCGATGCACGCTGGACCTCGGCCGCCTGGGCGCTCGAAGGCGCCGCGCTGGTCTGGGTGGGGGTCCGCCAGAACCACCACCTCGCCAACCTGGCGGGCGTTGTGCTCGTCGGCCTGGCCGGGATCGCCTTTGCCGAGTATGGCTGGAAGCACGATGCCGCTTACCCGGTGCTCAACGGAAACGTGCTGGGCGGCCTGATGGTCAGCCTGGCCGCCCTGTTCGCTTCCCGCAGGCTGGACGGTTTTCAGCCGCCTGATTCCCTCGAACTGCCCTACCGCTTCAGCGCGCGCGTCGTTTTCGCCTGGGGTGCGCTCTGGTGGCTGGGCACGGGCTTCGCCGAAATCCTCGACCGGGCCCTGTCCGCGCAGCACCTGCCGTTCCTGGTCCTGTTCTCGGCCGCGAGCGCGGTAGCCGCCGTGTGGATCGGGAGAGCAAGGGACTGGAAGGCGATGCGACTCGCCGCCTCCGCCCTGTTTCCGATCCTTTTCATGTTCGCGCTCGGGGTGCAGGCGGAGAACGATCCCTTCCTGCAGGCCTGGGGTTGGCTGGCCTGGCCCGTGGCCGTCGCCGTTTCGTGGGCGGTCGTGCGGGACATGGACGAGCGCGGGTCCCGGCTCGCAATTCCCTGGCACCTGCTAAACCTGTTCGGCACAACGATCCTTGTCGGCCTGGAGGTCCACTGGCACGTGGCGAACACGCTGACGATCGACTGGGCCCGGTCGGCCGCGTTTTCCGTGGCAGGCGTGGCGGCGCTGCTGGTCTGGAGCGCGCGCCGAAGGCCCGCATGGCCGGTGCCGGAGCACGAACAAACCTACCTGGCAGCGGCACTGGCGCTGGTCGCTTTCCAGGCCATCATCATGGCCTGGCTCAGCCTGGTATTTCCGGGCGATCCGGCCCCGTTTTCCTACATCCCGATCCTGAATCCGCTTGGGCTCGGCATGGTCTTAGCCGGCCTGACCGCGTTCCTGGCGATGCGATGGGTCCAATCCGGCGCGGTGAAGGACGACCGCTGGCAGCGCCTTCCGTTGGCAGTTTTCGCGCCGGCGTTCTTCGTGATGACGACGGCCGCGATCGTTCGTGCCGTGCACCACCAGGCGGGCGTTCCCTGGGATTTCGACGCGCTGTTCGATTCGGTTCAGGTGCAGACCGCGCTGTCGGTCTACTGGGGGCTGCTCGGATTCACCTGCATGATCGCGGGCGCACGGAAGGCCCGGCGAGCGGTGTGGCTGATCGGCGCGGGCCTGATGGCGCTGGTCGTCGTCAAGCTGTTCCTGGTCGACCTCGGCAATTCCGGCACGGTGGAACGCATCGTGTCGTTTATCGGGACGGGCGTCCTGCTGCTGGTGGTCGGTTACTTTGCGCCGGTGCCGCCGAAAACTGAAAACTGAACCGCATTGAAACGGTAGTTGCTCGCACCCGAAAGAGGGGGTCGTTTGCTCTTTTGAGGGGCTTCAGAGAACAGGACGTTCTCTGCAGAGCGACACAAGGATGTGCTCGAGCGCCCCTGAAAAAGAGGCAAACAATCCCTGATTGAGCCGGGGCGGGATTAATTCAGGCCAGACCTTTTCGCTTATCCTGTTCCCGGCTTTCCGGGCTGCGGCTTTCGGGCTTGCCTCGCCCGCCGCCGCCGGCCGTTTCCAGCACCATGCTGCAGCCGGCGGGAATGGTCTCGCGTCCCATGCCGCGCAATTCCCCGCCGCCCTTGACGTAAACCCGCGCGCCCTGGCCGGGCTCGCCGCCCTGCCGGCCGCGCGGCGGATGCGCGATGCGGTCGAACATCTTGGACACCATGAAGGCCTCGCCGCCCGCGTGGGCGAACTCCATGACCTGGCCGACGCCCCCGCGATACTCGCCGTCACCACCCGAACCCGGCCGGTACTCCTTGCGCCAGATCAGCAGCGGGGCGGTGTTCTCGGTGATTTCGACCGGGGTACTACGCACGCCGGACGGAAAAGCCGTGCAGTCCAGCCCGTCCTTGCCGGGCCGGCCCCCGGTGCCGCCGGTGTAAAAGGCGTTGACCACGAAAGGCTCGCTGTCGCTGCCGGGAATCAATCCGCGGCCGCCGAGAAACACCGGGCCGAACAGGCAGGAGGCGCCTTCCGCCGGAACATTGCCGTCCAGCGGATCTTCCAGGCAGCCCAGCACCACGTCCGGCAGCATCTGGCCGATGGCGTGACGCGCCGATACGGCCGCCGGTCGCGGTGCGTTGAGAATACAGCCTTCGGGCGCGGTGACCCGCACCACGCCCAGCGATCCGGCGTTGTTGGGCACGTCGTTTCCGACCACGCAGCGCACCCCGAACGAGGCGTAGGCCTGGGTGTAGGTCAGCGGCACGTTGATGCCGTGGCCGCAGACCGGCGAGGTGCCGGAAAAATCGACATCGATACCGTCCTCGCCGATGCCCAGCGTGCAGACGAGATCGACCGGTTCGTCGTAACCGTCGATCCGCATGCTGTGGGTCCAGCGGCCGAACGGCAGTTTGCGGATCTCTTCCAGCATCGCGTCGCGGGAGTTGCCGATGATCAGCCGGCCGGCCGCATCGAGGCCGTCCATGCCGAACTCGTCCAGCGTGGCCAGCAGGCGCTCGGCGCCGGCGCGGTTGCAGGCCGTCAGCGAGTGCAGGTCGCCCTCGGCCGCGCGCGGGTCGCGCACGTTGGCCCGCAGGATTTCCAGCAGCACCTCGTTCGCTTTTCCGGCCCGGTAAAGGTAACCCATCGGGATGTTCAGGCCTTCTTCGAAGACCTGTCGCCCGTCGGGTCCGAAACCCAGGCCGCCGACGTCCGCGATGTGCGAGGTGGCCGCGAACAGGGCGACCGGGCGGCCGTTTTTGAACACCGGCGTGATCACCGTGAAATCGTTCAGGTGCCCGGTGCCGTGCCAGGGGTCGTTGGTCAGCAGCACGTCCCCGGGTTGCATTTCTTCAAGCGGGAATTTCGCCAGGAAAAACCCGACGCTGGCCGCCATCGCGTTGACGTGGCCCGGCGTGCCGGTCACGGCCTGCGCCAGCATGCGCCCCCGCGTGTCGAACACGCCGGCGGAGATGTCGCCCGCTTCGCGAACCGTGGTCGAAAAGGCCGTCCGCACCAGCGTCTGGGCCTGTTCCTCGACCACGGCCAGCAGGCGGTCCCACAGGATCTGTACCTGGATGCGATCCAGTGCGGCTTCACTCATTGCGCTCGCTCCAGCACGATATGCCCCCGTTCATCGATCTCGGCAGACCAGCCCGGCGGTATGACGGTGGTGGTCTGGGCCTCGGTCAGCAACGCCGGGCCCTTGACCTGCTCACCCGGGACGAGTGCGTCACGCAGCAGCACCCGCGCTTCGACCTCCTGGCCGGCAGCCGTGTCGAACAGCCGCTGCACACCCATGTCACCATCGAGCCCGGAACCCCGCGGCGCCGCGGCTTCACCCGGAGCGGGCGGCGGCTCGGACAAGGTCAGGGTCCAGCTCAGCACCTCGATCTCCACGCCCTCGATGGTGCGGCCGTAAAGTCGTGCATAAGCGGCTTCAAAGGCCTTGCGAAATACCACTGCATGACCTTCACCGTATTCCTCGACCGGCAGTCCAACCAGGATTTCGTGGCCCTGGCCCTCGTAACGCATGTGGGCGTGCCGGGCCTCGGTGAGATCTTCTGAATCGGTTCCGAGGCGCACCACGCCCAGCGATTCGGCGTGCATTGCCGCCATCAGCTCGTTGAGCCCGGCGCAGTCCAACTGCGACAGGCTCTGCCGGCGGCTGCGCACCACCTCGTAGGCCACCGGCGCCAGCAGGAAACCCACGGCCGAACCGACGCCGGCTTCGGCCGGAACCACGATCCGGCGCACGCCCAGCTTTTCGCCCAGCCGCGCGGCGTGCAGCGGCGCGGCGCCGCCAAAGGCGATCATGTCGCGGGCACCGAGTTCCATGCCGAACTCGGCCGCGTGCGCCCGCGCCGCCGCCGTCATGTTCTCGTCGACAACCTCGCTCACAGCGAGCGCGGCCAGGTCGGTTTCGAGCTCCATGGGAACCGCGATGTGGTTTTGCAGCGCGTTTTTCGAGGCCTCGCGGTCCAGCGCGAAGGTGCCGCCGGCGAAGGTCTCCGCGACGATGCGGCCGAGCTGCACGTCGGCATCGGTCACCGTCGGGTTTTTGCCGCCCCGGCCGTAAGCCGCCGGGCCGGGTTCCGAGCCGGCGCTGTCCGGGCCCACCTGGATGCGGCCCAGCTTGTCGATGCGGGCGATGGAACCGCCGCCGGCGCCGATTTCGACCATCTCGATAACCGGGATGCGAACCGGCAAGCCGCTGCCTTTGCGAAAGCGGTACACCCGGTCGACCTCAAAACTGCGCGAGGTCAGCGGTTCAAAATCGTCGATCAGGCACAGCTTGGCCGTGGTGCCGCCCATGTCGAAGGACAGCACGCGGTCCAGGCCCGCGCCTTGCGCGACGTGGCGCGCCAGGATGGCGCCGCCGGCCGGTCCGGATTCCACCAGCCGGATCGGGAACTTCATCGCGGTTTCCAGCGTGGTCAGACCGCCGCCCGAGGTCATCAGCAGAAAAGGGCAGTTAAAACCCAGTTCCTTCAGTTCGCCGGACAGGCGCTGCAGGTAGCGGGCCATCAGGGGCCGCACGTAGGCGTTCGCGCAGGCGGTGGACAGCCGCTCGAACTCGCGGATCTCGGGGCAGACCTCCGAGGCCAGGGTCAGCGAGAGCTCCGGGCGCTTTCGCGCCAGCCAGTCCGCGGTGCGCTGCTCGTGTTCGGGGTTCATGAAAGCATGCAGGTAGCCGATCGCGACGCTCTCGACGCCGTGCTCGTCCAGCACCGGCAGGGCCCTTTCAAGCGATTGCATTTCCAGGGGAACCAGCACCCGGCCGTCGCGGTCCATGCGCTCGCGGACCGGCAGCCGCAGTTGGCGCGGCACCAGCGGACTCGGTCGGTCGATCATCACGTCGTACTGCTCGAAACGGTCCTCGTGGGCCATTTCCAG
>JAZBPJ010000064.1:0-45997 GCA_036351575.1 Lysobacterales bacterium
CCCACCGAAGACGAACCCAGAATCCGCGAGGCTATCCTGGACTCGGCCGAAAACCTGTTCGCCACGAAGGGTTACGCCGCAGTCTCCATCAGGGAGATCGCCGAACGCTCGGGCGCAACTTCCGCCATGATCCACTACTACTTCGACAACAAGCACACGCTGCTTCGAATGGTTTTCGAGCGGGCCCTCGAACCGTTGGCGCAGGCCGTCGCGGGGATGAAAACGGCGTCGAGCACACCGGTTGCGGACATCATCGGCCTGCTGATGACGACGCTTCGCAGCCACCCCGCGATGCCTGTCCTGATGATGCGGGAAGTCATGCTGCCCGGCGGCGCGCTCCAGGCGCATTTCCTGGAAGCCATGGCCCCGCGCCTGGGCGGCGCCCTGCCCGGCATTCTGGATGCCGAGCAAAACAGGGGCGGTCTTTCGAGGGAACTGGATCCTGCCGTTTCCACCGTGTTCCTGCTGGCGCTGTCTTTTTTTCCGTTCGTGGCGCGCGACCTGGCCGAGCGGGGCCTGGGAATTTCCTACGACGCGGAAGGCCTGGATGCGCTGGCCCGGCATGCATTGCGAATCGCGGAAAGAGGTTTCAGCCCATGAAAAACGCGACTGTTTCTTCGTCTTTATTGCTGGTCTTGCTGGTGGTCTCGCTGTTGTCCGGTTGCGATGGTGCCGATAAACAGCGCATGGTCGGCACGCTCGAGCGGGACCGGGTCGAAATCAAGGTGGAAAACAACGAACCGATCCGCGCCATTCACGTCAGCGACGGACAGGCCGTGAATGCGGGCACCCTGATCCTGGAGCAGGACCCGGAGCGGGCCCAGGCACAACTGGCCAGGGCGAAGAGTCAGCGCGACCAGGCATCGGCCCGGCTGGCGGAACTGAAACGCGGTCCCCGCGAAGAGTTGATAAGTGAAGCGAGGGCCGGCCTGGATGCCGCCCGCGCGACTCGCATAAACGCCGAAGCCAGCCTGGAGCGCAGCCGCGAATTATTCGAGCGAGGCTTGTCCAGCAAGGATCGGCTCGATTCCGAGACGATGCGCTACGGGACTGCCCTGGCCCAGGAACGGGCCGCAAAAGAATCGCTCGAAAGGCTGCTCAACGGCACGACCCTGGAAGAACTGCAGCAGGCGGAGGCCGTGCTGCTGGCGGCCGAGGCGGATGTTCGCTCCGCCCTCATCAACCTGGAGCGAAACCGGCTGCTGGCCCCGGTCGACGGCACCGTGGACAAGGTCCTGTACCAACTGGGTGAGCGGCCCGCACCGGGCGCCACGATCGCGGTGCTGCTGGATGCGTCACGCGTCTTTGCCCGCGTCTACGTCCCGGCCAAGCTGCGTTCCGCCGTGCAGCCGGGGGAAAAACTCGACGTCTGGATAGACGGCGTGGAGGGTGTTCATCAGGGAACCGTGCGCTGGGTGTCCGCGGACGCCAGTTTTACCCCCTACTTCGCACTGACCGAGCACGATCGCAGCCGCCTGAGTTACCTGGCGGAAATCGATCTGCCGAACGCTTCGGACCTGCCGTCCGGGCTACCGCTCGAAGCAGCGCCACGCGGAGATTAACGGGAGTGGCCGATCTCGCCATCCGCTCGCGCGGGCTGACCAAGCATTTCGGGGCCGTTCATGCCGTCAACGGCCTGGACCTGGATATCGCGCGCTCGAAAATTTCAGGTTTCCTGGGGCCCAATGGCTCCGGCAAATCGACGACCATCCGCATGCTCTGCGGCCTGCTGACACCGACGGCCGGCGAGATCACCGTGCTGGGGCATGAAATACCACGCGATGCCGAGGCGCTGCGGCAAAAAGTCGGCTACATGACCCAGAAGTTTTCGCTGTTTGAAGACCTGACCGTGGCGGAAAACCTGCGCTTCATGGCGGATGTGCATACGCTGCCCAGAAAAGTTCGCAGCCGCCGCATCGGCGAGGCGACCGAGCGCTACGGCCTGGGCCGCTTCCTGGCGCAATACGCCGGAACCCTCAGCGGCGGACAGAAACAGCGCCTGGCGCTGGCGGCGTCCATGCTGCACGAACCGGAATTGCTGTTCCTGGACGAGCCGACCTCGGCCGTCGACCCCGAAAACCGGCGCGCGTTCTGGGAAATACTGTTCGATCTCGCCGCCGGCGGTACGACCATCCTGGTCTCCACGCACTACATGGACGAGGCCGAGCGCTGTCACTCGATCGCGATCCTGGACCTCGGCGTGCTGGTGGCCGCCGGGACACCGGCGGAGCTGTCCGAGCAGATCAACGCCCAGGTGATCGTCGTGGAGTCCGATGCTCCCCGAAAAACCGGAAAACTGCTGGCCCGGGAAGCATTCGTGCACAGCACTGCCCAGATCGGCAACACCCTGCGCGTGCTGGTGGACCGTGACATGGACGATGCCGCCGGACGCACCTGCCGGGCCGTGACCGGGGCCGGGCTGAAGCTGCGAGACTGCAGGCAGGTCAAACCGAACCTGGAGGACGTCTTCGTCGCGGCCACCCAGGACCGCAAGGCACAGCGGGATTCCGCGCCATGAAATCCCTGCGGCGAATCATGGCGGTCGTGGTGAAAGAAGTGCGCCAGCTACGGCGCGACCGGCTGACCTTCGCCATGATCATCGGGATTCCGACCATGCAGCTGCTGCTGTTCGGCTATGCCATCAATTTCGACGTGCGTCACCTTGCCGCCGGCGTCGCGGACCTCTCCGCCACCGCGGCCTCGCGGCAATACGTAATGCAACTGGCCAACAGCCAGGTCATCGACATCAAACACGTGGCTGCAAGCGCCGAGGAACTGGAACAGCTGATGCGCCAGGGCCGGATCAGCGTCGGCGTCTACGTCCCGCCCGATTTCGAGCGCCGCCTGCAACAGGCGGACCGCGCCGCCGTTCAGATCCTGGTGGACGGGTCCGACACCGTTGTGCAGGGCGCCGCATCGCTGCTGACCGGGCCGGCTCGCGCTTCACCCTACAACGACCAGCCGCCGCTGGCGGAGATCAGAACTTATTACAACCCCGAGCGCCGCTCGGCCGTGAATACCGTGCCGGGCCTGATCGGCGTGATCCTGACCATGACCATGACCATGTTCACCGCGGTGGCGATCGTGCGTGAACGCGAACGCGGCAACCTCGAGCTGCTGATCACGACCCCCGTGCGCTCCTCGGAGCTGATGCTGGCCAAGATACTGCCTTACGTGTTCATCGGGCTGGTGCAGGTGACACTGGTCCTGCTGCTGGGCAAATTCCTGTTCCAGGTGCCGCTGCGCGGAACATTGATGAACGTCTACTGGGTGAGCCTGCTGTTCATCATCGCCAACCTCGCCCTGGGCCTGCTGATGTCCACCCTCGCGCAGACCCAGTTCCAGGCCATGCAGATGACGTTTTTCATCCTGCTGCCGTCCATCCTGCTGTCCGGCTTCGTCTTTCCCTTCGACGGCATGCCGGTGCCGGCGCAGTGGATCGCCGAGGTGCTGCCGATGACGCACTTCATGCGCCTGATCCGCGGCGTCGTGCTGAGAGGCGCGGATCTATCCGAGCTCGCAGTCGAGCTCGGCATTCTCGGCGGATTCATCGCGGTTGCGATGACGGCCGCCATCGCCCGGTTCCGCAAGCGCCTGGACTGAAGGCTTTTACCGACCGTCGCCATCACCCAAACTTCACACCGGGCGGTTTAAAATGAAATAACAAATGTCTGACCGGATAGCCGCATGCCCCTGATATTGCTCATCGAAGACCACCACGACATCGCCGAGATGGTGTGCGACCACCTGGAGTTCCAGGGCTACGAGGTCGACTATGCGGCCGATGGCATCACCGGCCTGCACCTGGCGGTGACCGGCGAATTCGACGCGATCATCCTGGACCTGATGCTGCCGGGCATGGACGGGCTCGACATCTGCCGCAAGTACCGCGACGAAGCGGGCGGCCGGAAACCGATCCTGATGCTGACCGCGCGCGATACGCTGGAGGACAAGGTCACGGGCCTCGACGCGGGCGCGGACGATTACCTGGTCAAACCCTTTGAACTCGAGGAGCTGGACGCCCGCCTGCGCGCGCTGCTGCGGCGGGCCGGCGGCGATATCGCCCCGGGAATGCTGCGCGTCGGTGATCTCGAGTTCGACACCGGAACACTGGAAGTGCGGCGCGCGGGGACCAGGCTGACACTGACCCCGATCGGCATGAAGCTGCTCGAGGCCCTGATGAAAGCTTCACCCCGCGTGCTCAGCAAACGGGATCTCGAACGCGCAGTGTGGGACGACTACGTGCCCGACAGCGATGCACTGCGCAGCCACCTTTACAACCTGCGCAAGGCGATCGACAAGCCCTTCGATGACGCCATGCTGCAGAACGTGCCCGGCATGGGCTACCGGCTGACGGCGGCCGACGATGCGTAGCCCCGGCCTGACCGGCCGTCTCGGCCGCGAGCTGCTGCGCCAGGCGATCCTCATCAGCGTCGCCGTGGCGGTGAGCATGTTCGTCGCCGGGCTGATGATCGAGGACGTGCTGATCGAGCAGGCGCTGGAAGGGGAAGCCGATTACTACTGGCAACGCGTCGACAAAGGCGAAGACAGCCTGCCCAGCACGCAGAACCTGACCGCCTACCGGAAGGGTTACGGCAACGGGGTCCCGCCTGGCATGACCGGGCTCGAAGCCGGTATGCACCGCCAGGATTCGCCGCGGGACTCGATCATCTTCGTGAGTGAACGCAACGGCGAGCGCCTTTACCTGCTGTTCGAAGCCGAACAGGTCGACAAACTGGTGCTTATCTTTGGAACCATCCCCCTGGCGCTTGCCCTGATCGTCATTTACGTCTCGACCTGGCTGGCCTACCGCGTTTCCCGCCGCGCCGTCTCGCCCGTGGTCAGCCTGGCCCAGGCGGTGCGCCGCCTGGATCCCGAGTCACCGAACCCGAAAATGCTGAATGCCAGTCAAATCTCGGCCGCGGACGATGACGTGCGCGTGCTCTCCGGCGCACTCGAAGACCTGGTCGTGCGCATCGGCGAATTCACCGAACGCGAGCGGCATTTCACGCGTGACGCCAGCCACGAACTGAGGACGCCGCTGACGGTGATCAAGATGGCGCTCGACCGGCTGGACCGGGACCCGGATGTGAGCGAAGAAACCCGCAAAAACCTCGAACGCATCCGAAACTCGGCCGAGGACATGGAGAGCCTGACCCAGGCCTTTCTGTTGCTCGCCCGGGAACTGGAACAGGGCCTGGCCCGCGAATGGATCGACGTGCACAGCGTGGTCGAAACCGAGCTCGAGCGCGCCAGGCTGGTTACTCCCGACTCAGCCGCCTGCCGGGTCGAGAAACACAATGAATTGTGGGTCTTCGCCCCGGAAAAAATCCTGGAGAGCGTGATCGGCAACCTGCTGCGCAACGCCGTGGCCTACGCCGACCAGGGTGAAGTCCGCGTCATTATCGAGAACGACATGCTGGTGATCGACGACACCGGCCCCGGCATGTCCGATGAAGAAGTCGGAAAGCTGTTCAAACCCTTCACGCGCGGCCAGCGCCGGCGCGGTGGTTTCGGCGTGGGCCTCACCATCGTCAAGCGCCTGACCCGACGCTTCGAATGGCCGTTCAGCGTGGATTCCGAACCGGGCCGCGGCACGCGCGTGGAAATCCGTTTTCCGGGCGCCCGGCAGCGCCGCGAAACCCGGCCGAGAACCTGAGAATCACGCTTCACAGCATCTTCACGGCAAAACGACAACTCCTTCACTCCGCGGCACGCATGATCGCCATGCAAGATCGTTGACTGCCCTCTGTGCGGCGGTCGCCGCGGCCGGCGGGGATTGACGCCGGGTCACGGACCAGATTTTCAATCCACGACTATCGGAGAAATTGAAATGCACAACCGTTCAAACACGTTCAAGAAAGTAATCGCGACAGTTTCCCTCTTCATGGCCGCGGCGCTTTTCGCCTCGGCAACTGCCGTAGCGATGGATCACAAGCACGCCGACAAGGACATCGTCGACACGGCCGTCGCCGCCGGCGATTTCAACACGCTGGCCGCGGCCCTGGAAGCCGGCGGCCTGATCGGCACCCTGAAATCAGAGGGTCCTTTCACGGTGTTCGCACCGACCGACGCCGCTTTCGCCAAGCTGCCTGCCGGCACCGTGGAAGGCCTGCTGCTTCCGGAGAACAAGGACAAGCTGGTCGCCATCCTGACCTATCATGTGGTGCCTGGCGCCGTTAAGGCTGCTGATGTCGTCAAGCTCGACAGCGCGGCCACGGTCAACGGTGCAGACGTGCGTATCCGCGTCGAAGAAGGCTCGGTTTACGTCAACGACTCGAAGGTCGTGGCGACCGACATCAGCGCCAGCAACGGCGTAATCCATGTCGTGGACACCGTGATCCTGCCTGAATAATCGAAGCTTTCCACGGCCCGAAAAAAAGCGCCCCGCGGGGCGCTTTTTTTTATTCCGGCATGTGCGGCGGGTCGGGATCGTAAGCGGTTTCCTCTTCCGACTCGGGTATCTTTTCACGCCAGGCAATCAGCAGGTCGAGGTGTTCCTGCTCCTCGGCGGCAAATTCGGCCGCCAGTTCGCGAACACCCTCATCGGGCGCGTTCGCAGCGATGTCGGAGTAGAAGTCATGCGCCCGCTTCTCGTTTTCCATCGCCAGCTTCAGGGCCTGGGCGCGGTTCATCAGGTAGTGGACTTCATCGCTGTCGGCGTTCTCCGGGGGCTCACCGCCCTCCCATTCAAAATCCCACGGGGCGATTTTCGGAATCTTCGAATCGCCCGCCTGGTCGCGGATTTCCTGCGCATGCAGGCGGCTGTAATGCGCCAGCTTGCGGAACGTCGCCGCCACGTCGGGGTTATTGTGCACGTCCATCACGTCGGCCAGTTCGTCGTGACGGTCGGCGGCCTCGTCCTCCATGACCATCGAGTAGGCCAGGAAGGTAGGCAGGTCGGTCATCTTTGCAGCCAGGCTCATATCACGAACTCCCGATCGAACTGCGTGGAATCACCCGCAACGGACGCCTGCGGCTGGTAAACCGCGTGTTCGCGCTGGTAAATGATGCCGGTGCTCAGCCCGTCGTCATCCTTGACGCGTTGATCGGCCAGTACCGCGTCGTCGGTCGGTCCATCCTCGAAGGCCCGCACATGCTTTTTCCACTCCATTTGTTCCGGGCGGAAGGTTTTGCAGGGGCTGAGCGCCTGGACGAAAGAAAAACCGGGATGCTCGACGGCGGCGACCAGGATTTTCGCCAGGCCGTTCGGGTCGCCGGTGAAACCGCGGGCCACGAACGAAGCGCCCGCCGCCAATGCCATGCCGGCCGCGTTGAACGGCCGGATTCCGGTGCCCCCGGGGGTCAGCTTGCTGCCGCCCCAGTCGGACCGCGTCGTGGGCGACGCCTGTCCCTTGGTCATGCCGTAGACCTCGTTGTCCATGATGATGTACGTCATGTCCATGTTTCGGCGGCAGGCATGGATGAAATGATTGCCTCCGATCGACAGGCCGTCCCCGTCGCCGCCCGCGACCAGCACCGTCAGGTCCGGCCGGGCCGCTTTGAGGCCGCCCGCGAGCGCCAGCGCCCGGCCGTGCACGCCGTGAAAACCGTACACGCTGGTGTAGGCCGCTATGCGCGAAGAACAGCCGATACCGCTGACAAGCGCAACGTTTTCCCGCGGCAGCGACAGAAAGGCCAGCGCCTTGGTAATCGCGCTCAGCACCGCGAAATCCCCGCAACCCGGACACCATACCGGCTTGATGTCGGACTTGTAGTCCTTCGGGCTCGAAGAAGTGCCGGGTTTCGCCTTGTCCATCTTCAACTCCATTCTTCGACCGCGCGCACGACCTCGCCGGGCGTAATCAGCAGGGGCCCCGGACGCGCCAGCACCTTCGTCTCGCAGGAAATTTCGTAATACGAACGCAGGTAACGGTGGAACTGCCGCCCATGGCTTTGCTCGACGACCAGCACGCGGCTGACGCCGTCCAGCGCGGCGGCCAGTTTTTCCGGGCTTGCGGGCATCAGCAGGCGCAGCGCGACCACGCGCAGCGGCGTCCCTGAATCCCTTAACCGTGCGGCGGCCTCGCGCACCGCCGAGGTCGTGGAGCCCCAGGTGAGAATCGCCGTCTCGCCGCTGCCGCGGATATCGGCCCAGTGCTCGCCGTAGTCAAATTGCTCGATTTTTCTCAGCCGCTTGTCCATCTGGGCCGCGTGGTCCGCCGCCGCGGTCGAGGGCTTGCCGCTCTCGCTGTGCTCCAGGCCGTCCGCGACATAGGCCGTGCAGGGCGTTCCGGGAATGGCCATCGGCGACACGCCGTCCGGCGTCAGGCGGTATCGCAGGTAGTCCTCGCCTTGTTTCGCCGTCCGGCGCCGCGGAATGTCCGGCAGGCAGTAAACCGGTTCGGGAATCAGGGCGCGCGACTGCGCCAGGTTCTGGTCGGTGAGCACGATGGCGGCGGTTTGCAGCGCTTCCGCCAGGCGCACTGCCCACTCGGTCACCAGAACACAGTCCGCGTGGTCCAGTGCAGCCAGCACCAGGTGCGGGGCATCGCCATGCATACCGTGCAGAGCGATATCCAGGTCGGCCTGCTCCGACTTGGTCGGCACGCCGGTGGACGGTCCGCCGCGCTGCACGTTGACGATGACGGCGGGGACCTCGGCGGCGACCGACAGGCCGATCGATTCCGACATCAGCGCCAGGCCCGGGCCGGAGGTGGCCGTCAACGAGGGCACACCGCCGAAAGAGGCGCCGATCACCATGTTGATCGAGGCCAGTTCATCCTCGGCCTGCACCAGGCTTCCGCCGATCTTTGCGAGTCGCGGCGAAAGCCACTCCAGCAGATCGCTGGCCGGCGTAATCGGGTATGCCGCGGCAAAACGGATGCCGCCACGAAGCGCGCCCAGGCCGCAGCCCTCGTTGCCGCTCAGGTCCCAGCGATCGCCGGCGCTCTCCCGCTCGCAGCTGCCCGGCCCGGTGCGGCGCTTGCGCGCCTCGACGATGACCGGTTCGGTAAAACCCTTTTCAAAAGCCGCCAGGGAACCGTCGACGATCGCCTGCCCTTTGCGCTCGAACGTATGCCGGATCAGGAGCCCTGCCTCATCGCCGCAGAAATTGAGCCAGTGCGTGAGGATACCGAGCGCGATCATGTTGGGCCGCCCCATCGGGATTTCCCCGGCCAGCGCCTTCATCGGCACTTCGACCACTTCCAGCCCGAGTTCGCGCACGACGGCAGGCACTTCGCCGGCAGCGGGATCGGCGATGATCAGGCTTTCGGAGTGCAATGCGATTTCGTCCGCGAACCGGTCGGCGTTCTGCCAGTCCAGCGCCAGCCACAGGTCGAATGCATCGTTCATGCACTCGATCGGCTGCGGTCCGATTCGAACCAGTGCAGCCGCTTCGCCGCCGCGGATCTGGGGGCCGAAGGAACGGCGCATGATGCCAAAGCAGCCGTTTTTCCCGGCCATGTAGAGCAGCAGTTCGCCGGCCGTGATGGAGCCGGCGCCGCCGGAGCCGGTCACGGCAATGGAGATGTCACATCTGCTGGACGTATTCATCATGCGATGTTCTCAGAAGGAATCGTATAACTGGACCGGGTAACGGGCCGGGATCAAAAAAGCCGCCATCGGCCGATGGCGGCTTTTTCGGTCTGGCGACCTCTTACTTGCCGTGTACTTCGTCCAGGGCATTACCCAGCCGGTGGGCAAACGCCGCGAACATCTTCTCGATGTTGCTGATGTTGTTCTCCCGGGTGAATTCCTTGTATTCGTCCCCGACCGCTTTTTCGCCTTCCAGCAGCAGGAGCAGTTCACCGGTAGCAGCGTCACGCAGCTCGATGCTGGCGCTCAGTTCACCGGTGCCCAGGGTGGTGACCTGCATGCCGTCCTTGCCGCTGCCGGAACCCGGGCGGATCCACGGCGTTACTGAAAGGATTTCGGCTTCGACTTCGATCACGCCGGGCGCAGCAGCCTCGGCAAGCTTGCCCTCGAGTTCGGCAGCCATGACGTCGGCATAGATGTCCCTGACTCCTTCGAGGTTTTCGATGTTCAGCTTCCATTCCTTGGGATCGTCAGCGGCCCAGGGCGGCGGAACCAGCTTGACGTCGTCCAGCTGCAGGGGCTGGACAAGGAATTTGGTGTAAGCGCTCCAGTCAACGCCTTCCTTGACCCAGGTAGGCTCGGTCTGTGCCCAAAGCGTTGGCGAAAACAGGAACAGGGCCAGAAAGGCCGTCAGTTTCACGCGAATCGAAAACGAAGATTTCATTCCTTGCTCCTTCAGCGTATTCAGCAAATTCAGCGATATCCGCAGCGGCGGACCGGCCTGTAACTATACCACCACCGCCCGATGGCGGCGACGGGCGAGAAAATTTCACAAAGCAATCGATCCGGGTCTGAAACGAACGCCAGCCATGCCGGGATCATTTGAGTAAACTGGGCCCGAGACTGCCGCATGAAAAAGCTGAAAGAAACCTGCCTGATCGTCACGTTGCTGGTGCAAGCCCCGGCTGTATCGGCGGCCGCGAGCAATGCCGGAGACAGCGAAGCACGCGTTCTCGAGGAAGTCATCGTGGGGGCAACCCGCGCGCCTGCCATGCTGATGGAAATCCCGGCCAACGCTTCGTTACTCGACCGCGAGGATATCGAGGAATTTTCCATGCGCACCGTGGATGACATCCTGCGGCAGATTCCCGGTTTCAGTACGTTGCGGGCGGAGGACAGCATTTCGTCCGCCGCGGTCGTCAATACCGTCTCGCTGCGCGGCCTCGGCGGCAACGCCGCCAGCCGCACGCTGGTAATGCTGGACGGAATTCCTCTGAATAACCCGAATTCATCCGAAATCTTCTGGGCGCGCATCCCCAAGCACCAGATCGAAAGGATCGAAGTCGTGCGCGGCGGCGGCGCAAACTCCTGGGGAAACCTCTCGATGGGCGGTGTGATCAACATCGTCACCGAAAAACCGCGCGAAGACGGTCTCGGCTTCACGGGCTCACTGGGTTACCCGCTGACCATCGACGCGGGTCTCTCGGCCAGTGACGTCGCGGGCAAGTGGCGCTATTCGGCCTATGCCGAGTATTACGATACCGACGGATACCTCAGCGTTCCTGCACAATTCGAGGTCCCCGCCGACCGGAACGTCTGGAAAAAACACGGCATCCTGAATGCTCGCGCGGAGTACCGGGCCGGTGAAAACACGCGCCTGTTTCTCGGCGCCAACGGCTTCAGCGAAGATCGCGGCGGCGGCTCTGAAATCGATATCAACCTGACGGAGAACCGGTCCGCGGATATCGGCATGGAGACGTTGACCGGCGACGGCGGCAGCTGGACGTTTCGCGCGTTTTACGACGACAACGAACTGGAAGACTGGACGGCTGATTTTTCCCCGTCCGGTGAATCCGAAACCGTCCGCTCACTGGATATACAGTCCACCGGAGCCCTGGGCGCCAGCCTGGTCTGGGCGAAATCCTTGCCCGGGGGTCATGAGATAAACGCCGGCGCCGACTACCGCTGGACCGACCTCGATTACGCGGAATACTCGCGGTACCTGGGAACGACCCCGCGAACCGTCACGAACCTGGCGGCTGCACAGGACATGGGCGGCGTTTTTATCCAGGGCGGCTGGCAGGTCAGCGAGCGCTGGAGGGTCAACGGTTCGCTGCGCTACGACTATTTCACCAACACGGGTTCGGACCAGGCGCTCGATCTTGAAAGCGGTCTCGAAACGGATCGCAATTATTACGCATCCAATTCTGAAACCACGATCAACCCGAGCATCGGCGCCATTTACCGCCTGAACGACTCGGTCTCGTTCAGGGCGGCCGCTTACAGGGGCTTTCGGGCGCCCACGCTGCGCGAGCTGTACCGGGCCAGTTTCGCCCGCGGCGGCGTCATCCTGGTCAACAACCCCTACCTCGAACCCGAGCGTCTGGTCGGTGTCGAGGGCGGCGCGGACTTCTTCCTTGGCGCCGACGCAACCCTGCGCCTGACCCTGTTTCGAAACACGGTAGAGAACCAGGTTCAGAACATCACCCGCGGCATCAACGGCGCCACGCCCGGGGTCATCGAACCCTGCGGTCTGCTCGGCCCCTACGAGACCTGCCGGGAACTGGACAACGTTGGCGAGATGCAGGCAACCGGCCTGGAGGTCGAAGCAGAATGGCGCCCCGGCACGGAATGGACGCTTCAGTTCAGCTACCTCCACAACGACACCGAGGTCACCGAGGCGCCCGACAATCCCGCGCTTATCGGCACCCCGGTCCGCCAGGCGCCGAAGAACGCCTTTACCGCGCGGGCACGGCACTACGGCAGCTGGTTCGATACCAGCCTGGTCGCCCGCTACGTCGGTAAACGCTACGAAGACGACCTGGCCCGGCTCGAAGTGGACGACTTCCTGCTGTTCGACCTGCGGCTCACGCGGCGGCTGAACGATACGACCGAACTCTTCCTCGCCGTCGAAAACATTCTCGACGAGGAATACGAGGTAAAGGTCGAGAACGACGGCTTCACCGAGATCGGTAAACCGCGTTTCGTCTACATCGGTCTGAACTACCGCCGCTGATCCCATTCAGTGAGACCATGGCCTGCTGGCCGGACGCGCAACCGGGCTTGCGCCGGATGGATAATCCCTGATTCCGGCATGTTTTTCACGATTTGCTAATATGCTAAGGTGTTAAGCCCCCGCGCGTGAAAAATGAGAGCGAGAAACGGCGTATGGCCTTTCGGCAGGAACGAGTAGACACCTCTCCAAAAGTCTTCGACGAAATCAAGAACACGACCTGTTACATGTGCGCCTGCCGTTGCGGTATCCGCGTCCATCTGCTCAACGGCCAGGTTCGTTACATCGAGGGCAATCCCGACCATCCGGTCAACAAGGGCGTGCTTTGCGGAAAAGGCTCCTCCGGCATCATGCAGCACCTTTCCCCGGCCCGCCTGAGCAATCCGCTGAAACGGGTCGGGCCGCGCGGCAGCGGCGAGTTCGAGGAGATCAGCTGGGAAGAAGCCATGGAACTGGCTGTCGGCTGGCTGGATAACTGCCGCCGCACGGATCCGCGACGCCTGGCGTTTTTCACCGGACGCGACCAGAGCCAGTCGGTTACCGCGATGTGGGCGTCCAAGTTCGGCACGCCGAACCACGCCGCCCATGGCGGATTCTGTTCCGTGAACATGGCCGCTGCGGGCCTCTACACCATCGGCGGGTCGTTCTGGGAATTCGGCGAGCCCGACTGGGAGCATACGCGCTATTTCATGATGTTCGGTGTCGCGGAAGACCATGACTCCAATCCGATCAAGACCGGGCTGGGGCAGCTCAAGGGCCGCGAGGACGCCAAGTTTGTCTCGGTCAACCCGGTGCGTACCGGTTACTCGGCCATCGCCGATGAATGGATCGGTATCCGGCCGGGCACGGACGGTTTGTTCGTGCTGGCGCTGGTTCACGAACTGCTGAAGTCGCAGAAGGTCGACCTCGATTACCTGGTCCGCTACACCAATGCGCCCTGGCTGGTGCGCGAACAGCCCGGTCACCCGGAGCACGGCCTGTTTCTGAGAGACGAAGACGGCAACCCGCTGGCCTGGGACCGGGAAAACAACATGCCCGTCAATGCCCTGCTGCCGGACATCGGCCCGGCGCTGGCCGGAACATTTGAAATGCCGGACGGCGTGAAGGCCCGGCCCGCATTTGAACTCATGGCCAACCGTTACCTCGATGCGTCTTACTCGGCCGAGAAAGTCGCGGAACGCACGGGCGTATCCGCCGAAACGACCCGCCGCGTTGCCGCCGAGCTGGCGCATGCCGCCTTCGAGCAGGAAATCGAACTGGAAGTCGAATGGACGGACTGGGCAGGCCGCAAGCACGACCGCATGATCGGGCGGCCCGTCGCGATGCACGCGATGCGGGGAATTTCAGCCCACTCGAACGGTTTTCATACCTGCCGCGCCATTCACCTGCTGCAGATGCTGCTGGGCAGCATCGACTGCCCGGGCGGCTTCCGCTACAAACCGCCGTTCCCGCGGCCCTGCCCGCCGGGGCCAAAGCCTGCGGGCAAGCCCGGCGAGGTCAAGCCGATGGAGCCGATGCCCGGCCCGCCGCTGGGATTCACGACCGGCCCGGAAGACCTGCTGGTAGATGAAAACGGCAATCCCTGCCGCATCGACAAGGGGTTTTCCTGGGAGCACCCCGTTTCCTCGCATGGCCTGATGCACATGGTCATTCACAATGCCTGGGCGGCGGATCCCTACCCGATCGACACGCTGTTCCTCTACATGGCGAACATGGCCTGGAACTCTTCGATGAATACGAAGGGCACGCTGGACATGCTCACCGACATCGACCCCGAAACCGGCGAATACCGCATTCCGCATATCATCTATTCGGATGCGTACGCCTCGGAGACCAGCTACTACGCCGACCTGCTGCTGCCGGATACGACTTACCTGGAACGCTGGGACTGCATCAGCCTGCTGGACCGCCCGATCAGTTCGGCGCACGGGCCATCGGACTCAATCCGCCAACCCGTGGTGCAGCCGGACCGCAACGTTCGCCCTTTCCAGGACGTTCTGATCGACCTCGGTGCGCGGCTCGGCCTGCCCGGCTTTGTCAACGAGGACGGAGCACCCAAGTACCCCGGCGGCTACGCCGATTACATGGTGAACCACGAGCGGGCGCCCGGGCTGGGGCCGCTCGCCGGCTGGCGCGGCGAAGACGGAGAATCCTTTGGCCGCGGTGCTCCTAACCCGGACCAATTGCAAAAGTACATCGAAAACGGAGGTTTCTGGCATCACACGCTGCCGAAGTCCCAGCAATACTATAAGCATGCGAACAGGGACTATCTCGAGTTTGCCGAGCACATGGGCTTCATCCCCAGGGCCGAGCAGATCGTGATGCAGATCTACAGCGAACCGCTGCAGCGGTTCCGCCTGGCCGCCGAGGGGCATGGCGATGTACAGCCGCCGGATGACTTGCGTGAACGTGTCAAGACGTATTTCGATCCACTGCCGATCTGGTACCAGCCGATCGAAGAAAGCATGGTCTCCCTGGACGAATACCCGATCCACGCGATCACCCAGCGGCCGATGGCCATGTACCACTCCTGGGGATCGCAGAATGCCTGGCTGCGGCAGATTCACGGCTACAACCGCCTGTGCATGCACCGTGACCTGGCACAGGAAATCGGGGTCGGCGACGACGATTGGGTTTACGTGGAAAGCCACAACGGCCGCATCAAGTGCCAGGTGAAAACCATGACCGGCGTCGAGCGCGGCACCGTATGGACCTGGAACGCCATCGGCAAACGCCGCGGCGCCTGGAATCTCGACAAGGATTCTGCGGAGGGCGAAAAGGGCTTCCTGCTGAACCACCTGATATCCGAACTCCTGCCGGCAGGCTCAGGCGGGCGGCGCATGAGCAATTCGGATCCGGTCACCGGCCAGGCGGCCTGGTTCGACCTGCGCGTCAGGATCACGCGGGCCGATGACAAAGAGAAACGCAGCGAGCCGGTATTCGAACCGCTCAAGCGTCTGCCCGGTGCGCTGGACCGGCCGAAGGACCTGCGGTTCGGAGAAGAGTTCCTGCCCGAGGGCAGCTGGCGGAGGAAGCAGTCATGACGATGCTGCCGAAAAAAACGAAGAAAAAGCTGGGCCTGGTCACGGATCTCGATATCTGCGTGGGATGCCATGCCTGTGCAGTCAACTGCAAGGAATGGAATACCGGTGGTCACTCCGCCCCCCTGACGGATCTGAACGCTTACGGCAAAGACCCCAGCGGGGTCTGGTTCAACCGGGTGCACATTTACGAGACGGACAACGGTGACTCCACCCAGACCGTCAATTTCCCCCGCTCCTGCCTGCATTGCGAACAGCCGGACTGCGTGACGGTCTGCCCGACCGGCGCCTCCTACAAGCGCGAGGAGGACGGTATCGTGCTGGTCGACGCCGAAAAGTGCATCGGCTGCAAGCTCTGCTCCTGGGCCTGCGCCTACGGCGCCCGCGAGTACGACGAAACCGACGGGATCATGAAAAAATGCACGCTGTGCATCGATCGAATTTACAACGAGAACCTGCCCGAGGCCGAACGTCAGCCGGCCTGTGTGACGACCTGTCCCGCAAACGCCCGTCATTTCGGTGACCTGGGTGACCCGGAATCGGATATCTCGAAGCTCGTTGAGCGGCGCGGCGGGTTCCAACTGATGCCTGAAACCGGCTACGAACCCGTCAACCGCTACCTGCCGCCGCGGCCGCGCAAAAACCGCGCCGGGGACACCGGCGCAGCCGCCGAGCTGCAGGGCGCCGAACAAACGAAGCAGTCCAGCGAATTTTTCAGCTGGCTGGACCGCAAGCTTTCACGTTAGGAGGAAGGAACAGCAAATGGATCCGGCATATTCCGTCATCATCTTCACTTCCTCTTCAGGCGCCGGTTACGGCCTGCTGGTGTGGCTGGCGCTGGCGCGCCTGACCCAGGCCTGGGAGATCGGGCCGATCACGGCGACGGTCGCCTGTCTCGTGGCGCTTGCGCTGGTAACGGCCGGCCTGATGTCTTCCACTTTCCACCTGGGCCACCCCGAACGGGCGTGGCGGGCGTTCACCCAGTGGCGCAGTTCGTGGCTGAGCCGCGAGGGTGTGGCGGCCGTTCTGACCTACCCGGCTGCGCTGGTCTTTACCGCCGGCTGGCTGTGGGCCGGCATTTCTTCGACCCTGATGTCGGTGGCCGCCCTGGCAACCCTCGTTCTGTCGCTGACAAC
Organism: Lysobacterales bacterium; assembly: GCA_036351575.1. Taxonomy (GTDB): domain Bacteria; phylum Pseudomonadota; class Gammaproteobacteria; order Xanthomonadales; family SZUA-36; genus JABDPF01. The sequence goes on from JAZBPJ010000064.1 coordinate 16,671, forward strand.
GGTATTCACCACGAGCATGATTTATGCCTCCCTGAAGACCATCCCGCGCTGGAGCAATGGTTTCGTGACGCCGCTGTATCTGGCTTTTTCGCTCGCCAGCGGGGGGCTGCTGTTTTCGATCGCGCTCAGCATCTCCAACATGGCCGACTTCACGACCCTGCTGTTGCTGGGTCTCGTCATACTGGTGGCCTGGGCATTGCAGTGGTACTACTGGCGCTATATCGACAGCGCGCAAGCGCAGAGCGATACCGGGACCGCCACCGGCCTGGGATACCTGGGTGAAGTGCGTCAACTGGAGGCGCCCCACACAGCGGAGAATTACCTTCTCAAGGAAATGGGCTACCAGGTTGCCCAGAAACATGCGTCCCGGCTGCGGCGTTTCGCATTGCTGTGCGGTTTCCTGGTCCCCGCGATCCTGCTGTTCCTGGCTGGCAGCACCTCGGGAATTCTCCAGGTGCTGCTGCTGCTCCTGGCAACCATTGCCGGTTTGACCGGGGTCGTGGTCGAACGCTGGCTGTTCTTTGCCGAGGCCAGGCACGTGGTGACCCTGTTTTATGGCCGCAGCGTCTGATTCTTATATCGAGCGACAAAAAATCAAGCACAAAAAAACCCCGCCGTTCGGCGGGGTTTTTTCATCGACCGCAGTTTTAACCTGCGGGCATGACGTTTGATGCCTGTGGTCCTTTCGGGCCGTCTTCGACGTCAAACTCGACAGCCTGACCTTCCGCCAGGGTGCGGAAACCGTCGGCCTTGATAGCCGAGAAGTGGACGAAAACGTCCTTTCCGCCTTCGGTGGGAGAAATAAAACCGAATCCCTTGGATTCGTTGAACCACTTTACAGTGCCTGTTGCCATTATGAATTACCCGTTGTTGCTTAAAACGTAATGATCGCGCAATTCTATAAAATCAATGACAGGAGGTGCCGGGGCAGAAACTTCTGAATAGACCTTAAAGATGTGCAATCAATCCCTCGCTCTGGCCGGAATCGTTTCGATTCAGTAGTTGGTTAACAGCCAGAGTGTCACAGCATATCCGCGCATAACCTGAAACACAAGCAATTTCCGTGGGTTCGGTGATACTTGGATAAACGGAAACGCCTCGGATCAGCTCGTTTTCTACCCCTTGCCGCCCTTTTTGACGACGGCGCGAAGCACGTCCCTGCGGCTGATGATTCCAACCAGGCGATTGTTGTCCACCACGGGGTAGCGACGATAACTGCCGTGGATGAATTTCTCGGCGATCGTGAGGATGTTCTGTTCGGGCGAGACCGATTCCGGATTCGGCGTCATGTAGTCGCGCACCAGGCCGTACGGCGTATCGTGGTATCCCGAGTGCAGCGCGACGCGCATGCAGTCCCTTTCCGTCAGGATACCGACGAGCCGGCCGTGCTCATCCAGTACCGGCGCACCGGAAATTCCGTTGGCCACCAGGAATCGCGTCGCCGCCAGGATGTCGAGATTGAGGTCCACTGACTGGACCTTGCGGCTCATGTGGTCTTTGACGAAGAGTGATTTCATGCCGGTTCTCCTCTCTCCTCCGCCGTCCGTTCCGCGTTGGGGCAGTTGTCACAACGCGGCGCACCCGGCGGCTTGTGTCCGCAACCGCCCTGCAATGGCTTGCGGGCGATAAGCACACCCGCGCCCAGCAGCAGGGCGCTGACGGCAAATACGATCAATGTGACCAGGAACAGTTTCATCGCTCAGGTTCCGAAATCGTCGAACAGGATATTGTCGGGCTCGACGCCGAGATCGTCCAGCATCCGGTTGACCGCCGCGATCATCATCGGCGGACCGCACATGTAGTATTCACAGTCCTCCGGCGCCGGATGGTTTTCCAGGTAATGTTCGAAAAGCACCGAGTGGATGAATCCTTCCAGCCCCATCCAATCGTCTTCGGGCAGCGGATCGGAAAGCGCCAGGTGCCAGCTGAAATTGGGGAACTCGCGTTCAAGCTCTTCGAATTCTTCAATGTAAAACGCCTCGCGCAGGCTGCGCGCACCGTACCAGAACGACATCTTGCGGTCGCTCTTCAGCCGCTTGAGCTGGTCGAAAATGTGCGAACGCATTGGCGCCATGCCTGCGCCGCCGCCGATGAATACCATCTCGTTGCCGGTTTCCCGCGCGTAGAACTCGCCGTACGGGCCGGAAACGGTGACCTTGTCGCCCGGTTTCAGGTTGAAGATGTAGGACGACATGATCCCCGTCGGCACCTTGTCCTGCAATTCCGGCGGCGGCGTCGCGATGCGCACGTTCAGCATCACGATATCGTCCTCTTCCGGGTAATTGGCCATCGAGTAGGCACGCATGGTGGGCTCGGTGACCACCGACTTCAGGTCAAAAAGACGGAAGCGTTCCCAGTCCCCGCGGTATTCTTCCTCGATATCGAACTCCGAGTAGGAAAGCTCGTGCGAAGGGCATTCGATCTGGATGTATCCCCCCGCCCTGAAATCGAGCTTCTCCCCTTCGGGAAGCTGCAGGACCAGTTCCTTGATGAAGGTCGCCACGTTGGCGTTCGAACGCACCGTGCATTCCCACTTCTGTACGCCGAACACGTCTTCGGGCACCTCGATCTTCATATCCTGCTGTACGGAAACCTGGCAGGCCAGCCGTTCACCGGTCGCCGCCTCGCGCTTGGTGATGAGCGATTCCTCGGTCGGCAGCAGGGAACCGCCGCCGTCCAGGACCTTGACGCGGCATTGTCCGCAGGTGCCGCCGCCACCGCAGGCCGACGGAACGAAAATGCCTTCATCGGCGAGCGTACCGAGCAGTTTTCCCCCGACCGGCGCCGCGATGTCCCGTTCGGAATTGACATTGATCGTAATGTCACCGGGCGGAATCAGCCTGGCGCGAATCCACAGGATCGTGAGCGCCAGCACGCCCATGATGACGGTGAAAAGCAGGATCGCGTAGAGAATCTCCAACATGACCGTCTCCTAGAACACGATTCCCGCGATGCCCATGAATGCCAGTGACAGCAGGCCCGTGGTGACGAAAGTGATGCCCAGTCCATCGAGTCCGTCAGGAATATCGCTGTAACGCATTTTTTCCCGAAGGCCTGCGAGCGCGATGATGGCAAGGGCCCAGCCGACACCCACGCCCAGACCGTAGGCTACGCTTTGCATGAAAGTGTAATCGCGCTGAACCATGAACAGCGAAGCACCCAGGATCGCGCAGTTCACGGTCAGCAGCGGCAGGAAGATTCCCAGTGACTGGTACAGTGCCGGAAAAAACCGCTGCAGGATGATTTCCAGGATCTGGATCATCGCCGCGATCACCGCGATCTGGCTCAACAGGCCGAGAAACGCAAAATCCATGTCGCCCAGGCCGGCCCAGGCGAGCGCGCCCTGCTTGAGCAGCAGGTTGTAAATCAGGTTGTTGACGGGAACGCTGATCGCTTCAACGACGACGACCGCGAAACCCAGGCCGATCGTGGTTTTTACTTTCTTTGATACCGCCAGGAAGGTGCACATGCCCAGGAAATAGGCCAGGGCGAGGTTCTCCATGAAAACCGAGCGGAAAAAGACATCAAAAAATGCGCTCATGCTCGTTTCTCCCGGTTAGGCAGCGGGATCGGTTTGAAGTCGGGTTCCTCGTTCTGCTCAGGTTTCCACGCGCGAATGGCCCAGATCAGGAATCCGATTATGAAGAAGGCGCTGGGCGCCAGCAGGAACAGGTTGTTTTCCTGGAACCAGCCCCCTTCGTGCGCCAACCTGAAGATCTGCCTCCCCATCAGCGACCCGGCTCCGAACAACTCCCTGATGAACGCGACGGTAATCAGCACCAGGCTGTAACCGAAGCCGTTGCCCAGGGCATCGAGGGTGCTGACCTTGATTCCGTTGCTCATGGCGCAGGCCTCGGCCCGGCCGAGCACGATGCAGTTCGTTACGATCAGCGCCACGTAAACGCTGAGCGTGCGCGCCGCATCCGGCATGTAGGCTTTCAGGAACTGGTCGATGACCGTCACGGACGAGGCGATGATGGTGATCTGCACGATCAGGCGAACGCTGGACGGCAAGTGGTGGCGGACCGCGCTGATCGCGACGTTTGAAATGATCAGCACGATGGTCAGCGACACGCTCATGATCAGCGAAGACGTCAGCGAATTCGTGATCGCGAGCGCCGAGCAAATGCCAAGAACGTGCAGCGTGATCGGGTTCTTGTTGATCAGCGGATCGGTCAGTGTCTGATTGAGGGCCATCGGGAATTACCCTCCATCCCGCGTCGGCGGGTTTTCTTTCAGGTTGTCAAAAAAGGGCTTGTAACCGTGCGGGCCAAACCAGTAATTGATCAGCGCCGTTACCGCATTGCCGGTGATGGTTGCGCCAGTGATGCCGTCTACCTGGAAAGGCGCATGAACGGAATTGGCGTCGACCTCACCCTCGGCGACCCTGAAGCGGGGCACGCCGACGTCGTCGTAAACCTGCTTGCCGCTCCAGGTTTCCAGCCAATGGGGATGCGTGATCTGGTCGCCGAGCCCGGGCGTTTCATTCTGCTCGTAAAACGCCATGCCGGCGATGGTCACGAGGTCCGGCTCCAGCGCGATGTAGCCGTACAGCATCGACCACATGCCCGCGCCGCGCACCGGCAGAACGATGCGGTCCAGTGCATCACCGTCCCAGACAAGATAGATCACGGCATAACGGCTGCGGCGGCTCAGCTGTGCGGTATCCAGTTCTGCAGGAACGGCGACGCCCAGTTCCGGGTCGGCCACGGCCCGGCGCTGATTAAAGGTCCAGGGGTCGAGTGAATCGTCGAAGCGGCCTTCTTCGAGGTCGACAGTGCGTGCATCCAGCGACTTGAACAGCTCAAGCAATTCGTCGTCATCAGGAACGGTATCAGACGGCAACAGACCCGTAATCGACATGATGTTGCGGCTGCGGTCGAGCAACTGGTTGTTGAGCTGCACGGGGCGCAGCACGACCACGGCAGCGGAAACCAGCGACGAACAGACGATCGCGGTAATCAATACGACCAAAACGGCCTTGATGGAGGAATCATTACTCATGGTCCATCTCCTGCAACCGCTTGCGGCGTTTTCGAATATTGAGTTCGGTCACCGTGTAGTCGATCAGCGGTGAGAACAGGCTGGCCAGCAGGATCGCGAAAATGATGCCTTCGTAGTGTGAAGGATTGCCCACGCGGATGAGCACCGTCAGGCCGCCGACGAGCAGGCCGAAGCCCCAGCGCCCTGGATCCGTCATCGGCCCCGCAACCGGGTCGGTGGCCAGGAACACCGTGCCGAACATGAATCCTCCGAGAATCATGTGCCAGTACCAGGGAAGCGAGAACAGCGGGTGCTCCGGCGCAACGGCATTGAAGATCGCGGTGACCACGATCAGACCGATGATGGACCCGAGGATAATGCGCCAGGAGGCCATCCCGGACCAGACCAGGAACACGGCGCCCAGCAACGCTCCGAAGGTTGAAACAACCCCCATCGATCCGGGCCGGTCGCCGAAGAACATGTGCCAGTAAGAGTAATCGACGGCGGGCACGACCCTCAGGCCGCCCTCGTCGGTAATCAGCTCCAGCACGGTGGGTTGGTCGTAACCGGCTACCGGCACCCAGGCGCCCTCGGAAAACAGTATCTGCGGGTAAGAGAAAACCAGGAACGTCAGCCCCAGCAGCGCCGGGTTGACGAGATAGCGCCCGGAGCCGCCGTAGATCAACTTGCCTACGATGATTCCGAAAGTCATGCCCAGCGCGACCTGGTACAGCGGTACCGTCGCCGGCAGGATCAGTGCAAACAGCCAGGCGATGGCGAGCAGGCCTTCGTCGACCCGCCGCTTCCGGCCCGCCGCGAACACGGCTTCCCAGAACGCACCCGCGACCAGGGCGGTCAGGAACACCGGCAGAAAGAACAGCAAGCCATGCAGAAAACACGCCAGGATATTCGAAGGATTGAATCCCACGCCCATCGCCAGCAGTATTTCCGCTCGCCATCCGGCCGGGCGGATGATATCGAGATCGAGCAGCGCCAGGTTGGTCTGGTGCCCGAGGCTCCAGAGACCGATGACCATGGCCGGCAGCGTGGCGATGACGAAGTAGTTCCACATGCGCTGCACGTTGTTGGCGTCCCGGATGTGCGGCGCCGTGCGGGTCACTGTGTGTGATGACCACAGGAAACGGCCGCCCAGGGTCCGGAAGGCCTCGGTGAAATCCTTGAGAAACTCGTTCATCACCCTTCTCTCTCGATCTGGTCGAGGTTGATACGAAGGACGGTGCCGTAGTCAATCTTGGCCGGGCACACGAAGGAGCACAGCGCCAGATCTTCCTCGTCCAGTTCAAGGCAGCCGAGCGCCTGCGCCTGGTCGGTATCCTTGACCAGCAGGGCGCGGAACAGCGGCGACGGCAATATGTCCAGCGGCATCACTTTTTCAAATGCACGCGTCGGAATCATCCCCGTGAAACGGCCGTTCTGCGCGGTGGTGATATTGAAACGGCGCTGGTGGCCGGCTTGCCGCAAGAAGGTTCGAGCCGCGCTGTAACGCCAGGGCGTCACGCCGGTCCAGCCGAAAAGGTGCCGGTCTCCGCCCTCGGGAATCGCCGAAACCTGGTCGTGGTATCGACCGAGCCAGGCCAGGTCACCGCTCGCGGTGCGGCCGCCGAGAACCGATCCGGAAATGATCCGGCAATCATCGGACCGGTCACTGAAAGCCGCCCTGATTTCCTCGATCGATGCGCCCAGCCGGGTACGAATCAGCCGGGGATTGCCCACGCCGACTCCGCCAAGCGCGATGACGCGGTTGCAGTCCAGGCGACCCGTTTTGAACAGCGTTCCGATTGCGATGACGTCCTGGTAACCGATATGCCACACGGACCGCTTCGGACCCACCCGGTCAAGGAACTGAATATGGGTTCCCGGCAGCCCGGCCGGGTGTGGCCCGGTAAACTCGGCATGCTTCACACGGTCCGACTCGGGACTCGGAAAAATCCAGTCAGACCCGGTGCAAAGAAATACGGGCCCCGTCGTCAGGCGCGCCATGATATCCAGCCCGGTTGTGAAAGCATCGACGTGCTCGGCGATGATCACGCGCGGGTCAGCGGCCAGCGGCCGCGTATCGATGGCCGTCACGAAGATCGACCGCGGCGCAGCGTCCGGGTCCGGTACCCGGCTGAAAGGCCGCTGCCGAAACGCGGTCCACAAGCCGGTCTCGCGCAGACGGTCCGTAACCTCGTCGCGGTCCATCCGTGCAACGCGGTTGCGGCTCATCGGACTATAGAGTTCGACGCTGCCTTCCTTATCGCCGAGGCGCACGACCACCGAGTGCAGCGCACGGCGGGGGCCGCGATTGATCGCGACCACTTCGCCCGAACCCGGCGAACAGAATGGAATGCCGGGCCGGTGCTTGTCGATGAACAGCGGTTGTCCCAAACGAACCGACTCGCCTTCCTTGACGAGCAGGCGAGGTTTCAGTCCGACGTAGTCGAGGCCGCTCAACGCAACGTGGCGGATTTCCGGCCCATCGTGGATGGTTTGCTCCGGACGGCCCGCGACAGGTACGTTAAGACCTTGCTTGATCCTGATATTGGCGTTCAATGTTCCGGTTTCACTTTTAGTTCTTGGGCAGGCGATGCACCTTGTGGCACCCTGCGCAGCCCATGCGACTGAAATCGGGCACGCGCCGGCCTACTTCCTGGTGCCCTTCTTCCTGCTCTGCGTGACAGGTATAGCAGACCTTCGCCTGCGTACTGCGGGTCATGACGGGATCCTCCTCTGCGTGTACCTGGTGACAGGACGAACAGGTCACGATCCACTTGTCATGGGTCGTGCCCTCGAAGGGCGTGACTTCCATGCCCTCCTGGGAGCCGCCGTGGCAGTACATGCAGGCAGCGACCTGCTGATCACGCGGTGCTGCGACCTTCGCGTAGCCGAAGCCGGTCAGCGGCGGAAACCCCTTGCCGCCATGCGCCCGGGAAACGTGGATACTGGCCGGGCCGTGACAGGATTCACAACCGTTGTTTCCGAATGGCGCGCGGTCGTCCTCCGTATCGCCATGAGCTCCATCGGCAATCGACCGCATGCGCTCCCCGGAGTGGCACACCAGGCAATTTTCCGGGTTTTCACCGGTAAAAGCAGGCGTGCGGTGAACGAGTATTTCATCCAGCCATTGCTCGGCATGGACTCCGCCGGCTGCGAACATCAAGGCCAGCACGATTAGTATTTTCCGTTTTGACTGAAACATTTCCTGGTCACTGTCCCGACAGGGCAAACGGCGATCCGGGCTCGAATTGAAACCGTTCCAATCCGGTGAATCGGTACCGCCGCTTCACGGTCAGTGTACCGTTTAATGAATTTTGATCTCATTGACTGAAGTCATACATGCGCAAAACACTGAAGATCATATCTTTCTGTTTTTATTGTGTTTTTAACTTATATTAAGATTTTTTACTGTGCCCGGACAAAAATAGCGCCTGATTGATGCTCTTTTTTTCGAACCGCCGGCGAAAATCGACTCCGCAAAAAATCGGTTGACAGCCCGCCGAGGGCTGTGGTTTTATCCGGCGCTATGTACGCGCGCAATCGCAAGCAGCACAGCAGGGTAAAAGCGGCTACCGCCGCGCGCCCAGCGCGCGCTCTCGGCCTGTCCGGAATGCTCCTTCTCGGCGCATCCTTTGCGCTTCTTATCCTTGTATACGGAGCGGGTCCAGGCTGAGGTTGAAATACCGAAAGACTGTGAAAACCCGCAACGCGAATTGCGGGTTTTTTTTTGAATCAACACAAAAAAACGAGGAAGACGATGCGAAGCGACCAGATCAAGAAAGGTCCTGAAAGAGCCGCCGCTCGAAGCATGCTCAGGGCCACCGGCCGCAATGAAGAACAGATCGCCCAGCCGATGATCGCCATCGTCAATACCTGGTCGGACGTGACGCCGTGCAATATCCACTTGCGGGAACTGGCCGAGCATGTGCGCGCCGGTGTGCGCGAGGCCGGCGGCACGCCGGTGGAGTTCGGCAGCATCGTGGTAACGGACGGCATTGCGATGGGCACCGAGGGCATGAAGTGTTCGCTGATGTCCCGCGAAGTCATCGCGGATTCCATCGAACTGGCCACGCGCGGCCACTGTCTTGACGGTGTCGTGGTCCTGGTGGGCTGCGACAAGACGATTCCCGCGGCGGCGATGGCCCTGGCCCGGCTCGACATTCCGGGGCTGGTGATCTATGGCGGCTCAATCATGCCCGGCCGGCACAAGGGCATACCGGTCACCATCCAGGACGTTTTCCAGGCGGTCGGCGCACACGCGGCAGGCTCGATCGATGACGACGAGCTCGCCGAGATCGAAAAAGACGCCCTGCCCGGCCCGGGCGCCTGCGGCGGACAGTTCACGGCGAACACCATGGCGCTGGCGATGACCACGCTGGGCCTGTCCCCGATGGGTTTGAACGATATCCCTGCCGTGCACCCGGACAAGCCCGAAGCGGCCCGGTCGGCCGGCCGCCGCGCGGTCGAGCTGGTCAATGAAGGCGTCAGTGCGCGCAGCATGGTCACTACCGAATCACTGCGCAACGCCGCTACCGTAACGACGGCCACGGCCGGTTCCACCAACGCGGTGCTGCACCTGCTGGCGATCGCTCGGGAAGCGGGCGTCGCTTTCGATATCGACGAGTTCGACGCGATTTCGCGCAAGACGCCGATCATCGGCGATCTCAAGCCGGCCGGACGCTACATGGCGCCCGACATGTTCGAAGCGGGCGGGACCCCGGTGGTCATCAACCGGCTGCGTGAAGCCGGGCTGATCAGCGACACGCCAACCGTTTCGGGCGCCAGCCTGTTCGAAGCCTGCAGCGAAGCCCGCGAGCGGCCCGGCCAGGACGTAATCCTGGACTTCGACCGCGCGCTTGCTGCACGGGGCGGCTTCGGCATCCTCTACGGCAACCTGGCGCCGGACGGCTGCGTGGCGAAACTCGCGGGCCATGGCGAATTCTCCTTTACCGGCCCCGCCCGCGTCTTCGAGTGCGAAGAAGATGCTTTTGACGCCGTCCAGCAAGGAAAAATCGAGGCCGGTGACGTCATCGTGATCCGCAACGAAGGACCGGCCGGCGGGCCCGGCATGCGGGAGATGCTCGCCGTCACCGCGGCCCTCGCGGGCCAGAAACTGGACGACCGGGTCGCGCTGATTACCGATGGCCGCTTCAGCGGCGCCAGTTTCGGCTTCGTCGTCGGGCACGTCGCACCGGAAGCGGCACGAACCGGGCCGATTGCACTGCTGCAGGACGGCGACACGATCACGATCGATGTCGACCGCCGCGTGCTGGAAACCGACGCGGACCTCGAGAGCCGGCGCGCAAGTTACGAGCCGCGCCCGCCGTCCTACACGTCCGGCGCGCTCGCGAAATACGCTTACCTGGTGTCTTCCTCGTCGGAGGGCGCCGTTACCTCTTTTCCCGAACTGAATAAACCGAGCGACTGAACCACCGAGGATTCCACATGGACAACTACGTACGCATTTTCGACACCACGCTGCGCGACGGCGAGCAATCCCCGGGCTGCTCGATGAACGTCGAGGAAAAACTCCAGGTCGCACGCATCCTCGACGAACTCGGGGTCGACATCATCGAGGCCGGTTTTCCCGCCGCCAGCGACGGTGATTTCCTGTCCGTTCGCTCCGTCGGCGAACTCGGTCTGAGCTCGACCATCGCGGGGCTGGCACGCACGCGGCACGAAGATATCGAGGCCGTGGCGCGCGCCCTCGAAGGCTGCAAGAACAGGCGCCTGCACACGTTTATCGCAACCAGCCCGATCCACCGCGAATTCAAGCTGAAGATGAGCCGGCAACAGATCATCGACCACATGACCGGCGCGGTTGAGTTCGGCAAACAGTGGTTCGACGACATCGAAGTTTCGGCCGAGGACGCCTGCCGCACGGAGCTGGACTACCTGGTCGAATTCTTCCAGGCGGCCGTCGACGCCGGCGCGACGACCCTGAACGTGCCCGATACGGTGGGCTACACGACGCCGCGCGAGGCCCGCGAGATGTTCGAATACATCATCAGCGGGCTGCGCGATGCGGATCACGTGGTGCTTAGCTGCCACAACCACAACGACCTGGGCCTGGCCGTGGCCAACAGCCTGGGCGCGGTGGACGGCGGCGCCCGGCAGGTCGAGTGCACCATCAACGGCATCGGTGAACGCGCCGGCAACGCCTCGCTCGAAGAAGTCGTGATGGCGCTGCGCACGCGTCATGACCGTTACGGGCTGGAAACCGGCATCGACAGCACGAAACTTTATCCCGCCAGCCGCATCGTGACCGCCGTGACGGGGTCGCGCGTGCAGCCGAACAAGGCCATTGTCGGGCGCAACGCCTTCGCGCACGAGGCCGGGATTCACCAGGACGGCGTACTGAAGCACGCCGAGACCTACGAGATCATGAAACCCGAGGCCGTGGGCGTACCGGAAAACAACCTGGTCCTGGGCAAGCACAGCGGAAGGCATGCGTTCAGCAAGCGGCTCGAAACCCTGGGGTACACGGTGGACCGTGAAACCATGGAAAAGCTGTTTACCCGTTTCAAGACCCTGGCCGACCGCAAAAAGAGCGTCTACGACGAGGACATCGAGGCGCTGGTGCTGGGTTCCGAGCAAAGCGGCCCCTGGCACCTCGACGCTATTTCGATCCACACCGAGGTCGAGGATACCGACCAGTCGGCCGAGGCCAGCCTTAAGCTGCGTTTCAACGGACAGGCGCCGCGCATCCACTCGGGCAAGGGCGACGGCCCGGTCAACGCCATCGTTAACGCGATACGCGCCATCATCGACGAGGAACTGCACATGGAGCGCTTCGAAGTGACCGCCGTGTCCCGCGGCAGCGACGCCCAGGGCCGCGCGACGGTGCGCGCGACGATCGGCGCCTGCCGCTACAAGGGCACCGGTGTTTCGACCGACATCGTCGAGGCCGCCGCCCAGGCGATGGTCAGCATCATGAACCGGCACTGCCAGCACCAGGGCCGGAAACCCGACGACGAGCGCCTGAAAGCGGCCGTCTGAACAGCGGAACATTTTAAATGAGCGATCAGCCCACCACCCTGTTCGAGAAAATCTGGCAGCGCCACGTCGTCCGGCCCGAAAGCGACGAGACCCCGGCCGTTCTGTACATCGATCTGCAGCTGCTTCACGAGGTCACCTCGCCCCAGGCCTTCGCTGAACTCGAGCGGCGCGGGCTCAAAGTGCGGCGGCCCGACCGCCACCTGGCCACCATAGACCACTCCACCCCGACTTCACCGCCGGACGAAAACGGCGAATACGCCTGGACCACCGACCAGGCCCGCCGGCAGGTCGAGACCCTGTACGAAAATTGCGAAAAGCACGGCATCGAACTGCATGGCTGGGACAGCCCCAACCGCGGCATCGTGCACGTGATGGGCCCGGAAATGGGCGCGACCCAGCCCGGCATGACCATCGTCTGCGGTGACAGTCACACCGCGACCCACGGCGCATTCGGCGCGCTTGCTTTCGGCATCGGCACGACCGAGGTGGGGCACGTGATGGCGACCCAGTGCCTGCTGCAGAGCAAACCGAAGACGCTGGGTATCCGAATCGAAGGCGAGCTGAAACCGGGCGTGACCCCGAAGGACGTGATCCTGCACGTGATCGGCGCCATCGGCGTCGGCGGCGGCACGGGTTCGGTCATCGAGTATTTTGGTTCGACGATCCGTGCGATGGACATGGAGGGCCGCATGACCGTGTGCAACATGTCGATCGAGTGCGGCGCGCGCGCCGGCCTGATCGCACCCGACGATACGACGTTCAGCTACCTCGAGGGACGCGCCAAGGCGCCCGCCGGCGAGGACTGGGACAGGGCGGTAAGGGACTGGCGAACCCTGCGCACCGACCCCGGCGCACGCTTCGACCGCCTGGTCGAGATCGACGCGGCCGATATCGAGCCCAGCGTGACCTGGGGCATACACCCCGGCATGGTCATCCGCGTCGGCGGCACGGTTCCCGGCGGCGAGCCGGACGCGCTCGAGTACATGAAATTCGATGCAGGCAGCCCCCTGGCGGGCGAGCCCGTGGACGTCGTGTTCATCGGCAGCTGCACGAATTCCCGCATGGCCGACCTGCGTGCCGCGGCGGGCATCCTGCGCGGCCGCAAGGTCGCGGCCGGTACGCGCACAATGGTCGTGCCGGGCTCGGGCCGGGTTCGGCAGCAGGCCGAAAGCGAGGGTCTGCACGAAATATTCATCGCGGCCGGGGCGGAATGGCGCGAGCCTGGCTGTTCCATGTGCCTGGGCATGAACGGGGACATCGCGCGTCCCGGCGAACTCGTGGTCAGCACCAGCAACCGGAATTTCAAGGGCCGCCAGGGTCCCGGCGTGCGCACCGTCCTGGCCAGCCCGTTGACGGCCGCGGCCAGCGCGGTCACTGGTCGGATAACCGATCCGCGCGAATTCATGGAGGGCGCAGCATGAGCGGAGAAATGATCGTTTCACACACGTTCAGCCTGCCGGTGCAGAATATCGACACCGACCAGATCATCCCGGCGCACTTCCTGACGACGACCGGCCGCGAAGGCCTGGGCACCGCCTGCTTCCATGCCTGGCGGTTCAACGACGACGGCAGCGAAAGGTCGAACAGCCCGCTGCGCGGCCACGACGTCGACCGCCAGCAGGTCCTGGTGGCCGGCGAGAACTTCGGCTGCGGCTCGTCCCGCGAACATGCGCCCTGGGCCTTGCTGGACTATGGAATCCGGGCGGTCGTCAGCAGCCGCTTCGCGGACATTTTCCGCGGCAACGCGCTCAAAAACGGCCTGCTTCCGGTCACGGTGGAAGAAGAGGTCGCCGACTGGCTGCTGGAACATCCCGACACCGCGGTGAAAATCGATATCGGCAGCCGCAGGCTCGAGGTCGAGGGTTACGGAATATTTACCTTTCCCCTCGAACCGTTCTCGGCTTACTGCCTGGCGCGCGGCATTGACCAGCTGGACTTCATTCTGCAAGCTGCGGACGATATCCACGGTTACGAGCAGGAACATGGCAAGTAAGGAACCAAAGCACTACCGGGTCGTCGGCCTGCCCGGTGACTACATCGGCGCCGAGGTTTACGCGGCGGCCGTCCGGGCGCTGGAAGTACTCACGCAAGGCAGAGACTTTCGCATCGACCTGGACGAACAGCTGATCGGCGGCGCCGCGGTTGACGCCACCGGCGAACCGCTGCCGCAGGCCACGCTGGATGCCTGCGAGGGCGCCGATGCGGCCCTGCTCGGCGCCGTCGGCGGGCCCGACTGGGACGACCGCCCTGCCGAACAGCGGCCGGAACTGGGGCTGCTGAAGATTCGGGCCGGGCTGGGGCTGTTCTGCAACCTGCGGCCGGTGGTGCTCCACCCGGCGCTGCAGCGCTTTTCGCCGCTGAAACCCGACCGCCTGGTCAACGTGGACGTGATGATCGTCCGCGAACTGACCGGCGGCAGCTATTTCGGAAACAAGTGGCGCAACGCAAACGAGGCCGAGGACGTCTGCCGTTACACGCGCTTCGAAATCGAGCGGGTCACGCGCGCCGCCTGCGACATCGCGATGAAACGCGACCGGCGCCTGACGCTGATCGACAAGGCCAACGTGCTGGAAACGTCACGCCTCTGGCGCGAAGTCGTGCGTGCGGTGGTGGACGCGGAGTTTCCGGAACTCGACCTCGAATTCCTGTATGTCGACGCCGCGGCCATGCACCTGCTGAGCCGCCCGGGGGATTTCGACGTGATGCTCACGGAGAACATGTTCGGCGACATCATTTCCGACGAGGCTTCCATGCTGTGCGGCTCGCTTGGCCTGCTGCCCTCGGCTTCTTTGAACGAGCGGCGTTTCGGCCTGTACGAGCCGATCCATGGATCGGCCCCCGACATCGCCGGCAAGGGCATTGCCAACCCCTACGCGATGCTGCTCTCCGCCGCGATGATGCTGCGCCATTCGCTGGGCGAAGATGAGGCGGCGGATGCGCTGGAAACAGCGGTCCACGGCTGCTGGGAAGATGGAATCCTTTCCAGGGACCTGGATCCGGACGGCCCGGGCACCGACGAGATCACCGATGAAGTCTGCAAACGGCTGGGCTGACCGCTTCATGCCCGGCATCATGCGATGCCGGCTGGAAGACCTGGTGCGCGAGACACCGGTCCAGGACATGCCGGCGCTGTCGGAACGGCTCGGTGTCGATATCCTGCTCAAGCGCGAAGACCTGCAGCCGGTTTTTTCGTTCAAGCTGCGGGGCGCCTACGCGAAGCTGCTGTCACTGGATGAAAAACAGAGAAAACGAGGCGTGATCTGCGCTTCGGCCGGCAATCACGCCCAGGGCGTGGCGCTGGCCGCCCGCCACCTCGGTATTCACTCCGTCGTCGTGATGCCGGCCATCACACCGGACATCAAGGTCGACGCGGTGCGCAAACTCGGCGCGGAAGTCGTGATCCACGGCGACGACTTCGACACCGCCTGCGACTTCGCGCTTGCAAGAAGCCGCGAGGAAGGCCTGGTCTTCGTCCACCCTTACGACGACCCCGAGGTCATCACCGGGCAGGCGACCATCGCGATGGAACTTTACCGGCAGTGCCCTGCCGTGCCGGACTACCTATTCATCTGCGTGGGCGGCGGCGGCCTGGCTTCCGGCATGGCCATCGTCAGCCGTTACCTGCAGCCGGAAACAAAAATCATCGGCGTCGAGGCGGCGGAATCGGCTTCCATGCGAGCAGCCATCCAGGCGGGCGAACCCGTAACGCTCGAGAAAATCGGCCACTTTGCCGAGGGCGTCGCGGTCAAGCGGACCGGCGAACTGACCTACGCCATCTGCTCCGACCTGCTGGATGACGTCATTACGGTAGACAACGACGAGATCTGCGCCGCGGTCCAGGACGTCTACGAGGATACGCGCGCCATCGCCGAACCGGCCGGCGTGCTGGCCGTCGCCGGAATCAGGAAGTACTTCGCCGCGAACCCGCAGCCCGGGACAATCGCGGCGGCCGTGCTGTCTGGCGCGAACGTCAACTTCGCCCGCCTGCGCCATATCGCCGAGCGCGCCGCCGTCGGTGAAGAGTCCGAAGCGCTGCTGGGCGTAACCATTCCGGAACGCCCGGGCAGTTTCCTGGACTTTTGCCAGACCTTGGGGCTGCGCGGCATCACCGAGTTCAATTACCGTTACTCGGACGCCCGCGAGGCGCATATTTTCGTGGGCGTCTCCCTCAAGCAGGGCCTGGCCGAAAAACGGGAGATCATGGATGAACTGGCCGGACACGGCCTGCCGGTGATCGACCTGTCCGCCAACGAGATGGCCCGCCAGCACATCCGCCACATGGTCGGCGGCCGCGCTCCCGTGGCCAACGAACGCCTGCTGCGCTTCCAGTTCCCGGAGCGACCGGGCGCTTTGCTGCAGTTCCTGACCGGCATGCAGAGCGACTGGAACATCAGCCTGTTCCACTACCGCAACTACGGTTCCGAGTACGGGCGCGTGCTGATGGGCATCCAGGTCCCCGAAGAGGACGAAACGCACTTCCAGGAATTCCTCGACAACACCGGCTACGGCTATGTCGCCGAGGCCGACAATCCCGCCTACGCGATGTTCCTGGCGCCGCCCTGAGCTCCCGTTTCACCGTTGTCTAAAAGCCGCCCGGCGCTCCCGGCGGATCGGCGAAAATCAGGGCCGTGCGCCGAGCAGGTGAATCGCAGCTGAGGGACGCCCGGCGCCTTGAGAGTCAGCCGCCCTCGATCAGCGCCTTCATGACCCGGACGTGAGAGTCGCTGTCGTTCAGGGCGGGAATGTAGTTCAGCGATTCGCCGCCCGCCTCTTCGAACCCTTCGCGGTTTTCCATCGCGATTTCTTCCAGTGTTTCCAGGCAATCGACGGCGAAACCGGGGCAGACGACCTGCACGGTCTTCACGCCGGACTCGCCCAACGCTTCAAGGGTCTTGTCGGTGTAGGGCTGCAGCCAGGGTTCGCGCCCGACACGGGACTGGAACGTCAGCAGCCACTCGTCGTCCGCTAGGCCCAGTTTTTCGGCGATGATGCGCACTCCCGCCTCGCACTGGTCGCGGTAAGGATCGCCCTGGCGCACGTAGCGCTCAGGGATGCCGTGCAGGGAGAACAACAGCTTGTCGGCGGGGCCGTGCTTCTCACGAAACGCCCAGATGCTCTGCGCGATGGCACAGGTCCACTCCTCGTCGACGTGGTAATCCTGTACGCGGCGCTGGGGCGGGTTCCAATCCATGTCCTTGAGCGCCGCATCGACCGCATCGTAAATCGACGAGGTCGTGGTGTGCGAAAACTGCGGGTACAGCGGTATGACGACCAGTTCGCCGACCCCGGCAGCCCGCAGCTTTTCCAGGCCGTTTCGAATCGAGGGTTCTCCGTAACGCATGCCGATTTCGACGTTCCAGGAGTCCGGCAGGGACGCTGCCAGCTTGTCGCCCAGGCGCTCGGTCAGTATCAGCAAGGGAGAACCTTCATCCCACCAGATTTTGCGGTAGGCGGCGGCGGAACGACCCGAGCGAAACGGGATGATGACCAGGTTCAGCAGCGGCAGCCACAGCCAGCGCGGCAGGTCGACGACGCGCGGATCGGACAGGAATTCCCGCAGGAAACGTGCCACCGGTTTGCGCTCGGGCGCGTCCGGCGTACCCAGGTTGGCTATCAAAACGCCTTTTTTATTCGGCATCACGGTGTTGCTGCTCATGAAATTCCCCGCTTGACCTGCTGTGGCAAAAACGCGACAGCCGTGACGGTGATTTTCCAATAAATGCTGGCTCAAAGATACCCGAAAGAGAACAATTCCCGCTATTTCATGATCCTATGCCGGGATTCGACGGCCATCGCCGCGTCTTCGCAGGACACCCCGATAACAAGGCATGTTGCATATTAACAACAGGGCTGTTCTATTCATGCAAAAACACTACTAAAGCCTTGTTTTATCTGTTGATTCTGCTAGCATGGCCTTCCGCGTGAAGTGAGCGAGGCGCAGGCCTGTCCGATGCCAAAACCAGGAAAATTTTTACTGACCACGTTGCTGGTGTCGGTCACGACCGTGGCCGCAGCCGCTCCCGTGGGCTACAGCATCAATTCGGACAGCCCGAGCGACTACGCCGACAGCCTGTACCGCATCGACCTCGCGACCGGCGATGAAACCTGGATTGCGCCGGTGTTCTCCTTCGGCGAAGCCCGCATCGACGTCGAAGGCCTGGCCTTCGCGTCAGACGGCATCCTCTGGGGCCTCGATGAATCCTCGATGACGCTGTTTCCGCTCAACCCGGAAACCGGCCTCGTGCAGTCAGAGAAAGAGGTGTTCCTGTCAAGTGATCCGGCTTACCCCGGCGAAGCATTGCCTTCCCAGGGCAATGACTTCGGCATGACGTTCACCTGTGACGGCAGCCTCTATTTCACCTCTGTCGCCAAGGGCGCCCTTTACCGCCTGGAATTGGACGGCAGCTACCGGCGGATCGGCAGCGACAATTCGCTTGGCTCGAATATCGGCGCGCTGGCGGCCTGGGGCGATACGCTATTCGGTCTCGGGAACGGCCTGGACGGCAGCCTGAACACGGACGAGCCGGCGATCTTTGAAATCGACACCGCGACGGGCGTCGCCACCAAGCGCTTCGATCTGCCGAACGAGGTCGACCCCTATGCCGAGGGCGGCCTGTCCTTCGACGACGAGGGTAGCCTCTGGGCCATCACGGACCGCAGGGACAAGTTCGGAGCCGCCCAGCCGAGCCAGATCCTGAAAATCGACGTGGATACCGGCACGGTTACGGAATACGGCAACAACACCTCGGAATCGGGCTTTGAAAGCCTGGCCGTGACGGTGCCCCGCGGTTGCACTGCCGCCTCCGGCGCCCAGTTCAAGGTCCAGAAACAGTTTGTCGACGGCAACGACAGCCTGCCGACCACCCTGGGCATGAGCTGCAACTCGGGACTCCCGCTGGAGCAAAGCGTTACCGTGCAGCCCGGCGAGGGCATCGACGTCACGTTCACAGTCACCGACTTCCAGGACGGGGAACTGGATTGCACGATCCGGGAAACCACACCCGCGGGTTACATTGCCAGCTACGACTGTTTTTCCGACGGCAGCTGTACCGACAGCGCCACTGCGTGCAGCTTCACTGACGCCTCATCCGGCCAGGACAACCTGTGCGTGATCCGCAACTACCCCGAAGCGGTCGAAATCTCCGTCGAGGCGGAGTGGGTGCTGAGCGGCGAAGAAACCATCTTTGAAGACGACGCCGTTGCGGTCGACCTCGTCTGCCGCAATATCGTGGACGGCGACGGCGAATGGTCCCGGGGCGAAATGAGCTGGTCCTGGATCTTTTACTCCGACACGCCCGCCCAGACCGCCAACGTCCAGCCCGGCACCGGCAGCAGCGAGTGCCGCACGGTCGTCAGCTCGACGAGCAGCCATATCGAATCGGCAAGCAGCTGTGAAAACTGGACACCGGTGCTGCGCGGCGACTCGACGCTGTCCTGCCTGATCGTCAACACGGAGTTCTTTGAAGGGATCCCGACACTGAGCCGTTCCGGCCTTCTCCTCGCCTCGATCCTGCTGCTCCTGACCGGGCTGTTCGCCACGCGGCGCTTCTGATCACCTGTCACCCCGGACTTCTCTCGGACGCGCTTTGCGTTAAACTTCCCCTGGGTTCAACAACGGAGCAATCGAATGGGAATTGGTGGAATCAGCATGTGGCAGTTGTTGATACTGCTTCTGATCGTGGTCCTGGTGTTCGGCACCAAGCGCCTGCGCAACATGGGCGGGGACCTCGGTGCAGCCGTGAAGGGCTTCCGCAAAGGCATGGAAGAAGAGCAGAAGCCGGAAGAGGATTCCGAACCTGACAGGATCACCTCCGAGTCCGTCGCGAAAAAGACATCGGATGAAAAAGCCCGCGACAAGGAACTGAGCGGCTGATCCGAGCTCATGTTCGACATCGGTTTCACCGAAATCCTGCTGCTCTCGCTCGTCGGGCTGATGGTCCTCGGCCCCGAACGGTTGCCGCGGGTCGCCCGCACGCTGGGCAGGATGGCGCAGAAGGCGCGCGCCAGCTGGCTCAGCCTGAGACGCCAGGTCGAGGCCGAGATGCGGGCGGAAGACATGAAAATTCCGCTCGAAAAATTCCAGAAAAATATAAGGGACACGGTAGACAACATCCGTAGCGAGGCGACCGGCAGCGAACGCAGCTCCAAGCCGGCGGCAAACTCCGAGGACGCGACGGACCCGCAACGTGACTGATAGCCAGGACCGCGAACAGAGTTTCTTTGAACACCTGATCGAGCTGCGCAGCCGCCTGCTCAAATCCTCGGCTGCCGTGTTGATCATTCTCCTGATCCTGCTTCCCTTCGCACGACGCATATATTCCATTCTTGCCGCGCCGCTGACCGCCGTGCTGCCCGAGGGCAGCAGCATGATCGCCATCGACGTTGCGTCGCCTTTCCTCACTCCGTTCAAGATGGCGCTGCTGCTGGCCCTGATCCTTGCCATTCCCTTCGTGCTTTACCAGGCCTGGGCCTTCGTCGCGCCGGCGCTCTACCGCGAGGAAAAGAAGCTGGCGCGGCCGCTGCTCTATTCCAGCGTCATACTTTTCTACACCGGCTGCGCCTTCGCCTACTTCGTCGTGTTCCCGCTGGTATTCGGATTTTTCACGCGCGTGGCCCCGGAGGGCGTCACGGTGATGACGGACATCAGCAAGTACCTGGATTTCGTCATCACGCTGTTTCTCGCTTTTGGCCTGACCTTCGAAGTGCCGATTGCGACCATCGTGCTGGTGGCGACCGGTGTAACGACGATTGAGAAACTGAAGAAAGCGCGTGCTTACGTGATCGTGGGCGCCTTCGCCCTGGGCATGATGCTGACGCCGCCGGACGTCATTTCCCAGACGCTCCTCGCCCTGCCGATGTGGGCCCTGTTCGAGTTCGGGCTCCTGATGGCCCGTATTCTGCTGCCGCACCGTGAATCGGCCGGCGGCGACGACGAAACCGCAGGTCAGGCCAGCAACTGACCGTCGTCCCCGCCGGAAGACAGCTCTTTCGGCGGGGTTTCCAGAACAAAAATCTGGCTGAACGAACAGTACTGGGTGCCAAAAAGCAGCAGCTGGAACAGCAGCAGCAGGGCCATGACCAGGCCCATGCCGATCGAACCCATCAGGGGTCCGGCGGCGGCCATCTGCAGCAGAAGGGCCGTCAGCAGCATGAACGGCACGGTGACCAGCAAAAGCGCCAGCCCGAGCGCCAGCATCGGCCGCCAATTGGCCATCAGCGCCTTCATACCCTGCACCAGCGCACGCCCAAGCCGGTAATTTCGAAACCAGACCAGGGGAATCGAGAAAAAGGTGATGGTTCCGCCAACCGCCAGGCTGATGGCGAAAGCGGCGAGAAGGCGAACCATGAAACCGGGGTCGATTTCTTCCAGCACGGCCGCATCGCCCTGCTGCAGACGGAGCAGCAGGGTCTCGTCGATCTGTGTCGTGCTGCCGAGCACGAAAGAGACACAGAGGATACTGATGCCGATCAGCAATGCGCCGGTGGCGAAAAAGCGTCCCAGGTGAGATGGAGAAAACAAGGGTGCGAACAGCACCAGCGGGCTGAACGGCTTTTCGAGCCTGGCCCGGTGAAACGCTTCCAGGATTCCGGCGGTGAGCGCGGGGACCGAGAGCACGATGAAAATCCCGAGCAGCGGCAGCTGCACCAGGCTGAGCACCAGCTGCATCAGCAACGCGATAATCAGCAGCCGGGCGGCCTGGGAGCGAAGCAGCGCCAGGCTTTGAGCGAGCCACGAAAAGCCCTGCGAGGCCTCGAGCACCCTGAAATCCCTGCGGGGCGAATCCGGCGGGTTCATTCTCTTACCGCCGCGAATTCTCGCGCGTCTGCGCTCCATGCGGGCGCGTCGTGCAAGGCCTGGATCACGTCTTTCGGATTTTCGACCAGCGCCCACATATCGCGGTGTCGCTCTGCCATGAACCGCTCGAGCACCGCGTTGTCCAGGAAATCAGCGAGGCGGTCGTAATAACCGTTGGTGTTGATCAGCAGAACCGGGCCGAGAAACTGGCCCAGGCGCTTCAGGGTGATCACTTCCAACAGTTCTTCGAGCGTTCCTGTGCCGCCGGGCAATGCGATGACGGCGTCCGAACCATCGATCATGCGCTGCTTGCGCTCCCGCATGTCGGACACGACGTCCAGGGCGGGCAGGCCGCGATGGCCGTGCTCGACCGTGTTCAGGAAACCCGGGATCACGCCGTGCACGTGCGCACCGGCGGCCAGGGCGCGGTCCGCCATGGCGCCCATCAGCCCGACACCGCCCCCGCCGTACACAATTTCCAGCCCGGACCGGCCCAGCCGGGTGCCAAGCTCTTCGGCTGCATCGTAATAGACTTTGCTCAGCCCGTTGCTGGAAGACGCGTAGACGGTAACCCGCCTGATATGTTCCGGTGCTCTATCCATCCGTTTGCGGCCGCTGCATGTCATTGGGCCGCTATTGTAATATGATCGCGACTTTAATAGAGGCACGCCGTGAACTATCGTCCAGTCAACACCGGGGGTTCACCCCTGGTCGCCACGCCCGCCTCCTTCGGCGTGATCATCTTGTGCGCGGCGGTATTCCTGACCGGCTTTCAGCCCCCGGGGTTTGCGCTCTGGCCGCTGGAAAGCGGCGTGTTTTCGGTATTCCAGCTGCTCACCTACGGTTTTCTTCACGGCAACTTCAATCACCTGTTTTTCAACATGTTCGCGGTCTGGATGTTCGGCACCCAGCTGGAGCATGCATGGGGCAGCAAGCGCTGGCTGATCTATTACCTGGTGTGCGTGGCGGGCGCCGGCGCCGTGCAACTGACCGTCCAGTTGTTCGAGGGCGGCATCTATCCGACCATCGGCGCTTCCGGCGGCGTTTTCGGCCTGCTCCTGGCCTACGGCGTGATGTGGCCGGAAAACCGCATTTTCCTGATTTTCTTTCCCGTACCGATAAAGGCGAAATGGTTCGTGCTGATCTATGGCGGCATCGAACTGCTTCTCGGCTTTACACGGGCCATGCCGGGCATCGCGCATTTCGCGCATCTGGGTGGCATGATTTTCGGATTTGCACTACTATATTTCTGGGGCTGGCGATTGGGTAGAACCTGGCATCGCTGACTTTCGGGCCCGATCATCATGAAAAAAAAGGGAATCAAACCGGCCGCCCTGGCCGTCGCAATCGCTCTGTTTCTCGCCTTGCTTTCGGCCGCATGGATCTGGCATTCCCAGCCCGGCTACGAGTTGAGCCCCGGCAACCACGTTGTCGAACAGGCCTATCACGAAAACCGCTCCGGCATGATGGTGGAGGTGTCCGGAAAAGTCGTGCGCCTTATCGAGACCGGAAAGAACGAGGGCTCACTGCAGTGGTTCCAGATCGCAACGCCCAACGGGCTGCGCCTGATGGTGGCACACGACCACGGGCTCGCCGAACCCATACCCCTCAAGCCGCGAGACGAGGTCACCGTGCGCGGCCAGTACGAGTGGACCGAGACCGGCGGCACCCTGAGAAATACCGGGCGGGACAGCAGCCTGCGTCGCCTGCACGGCTGGATTCTGCACGACGGCCGCAAGTACGACTGAATTTTTACCGGTTTCTTTCACTGCATTTCAGTTCGAACGGCAACACCGTCGTTCGGGCCGGCGCTCAGCACATTTTCAAGACTTGTGCTAATCTGAATACAGGGGAGGTGATTGGGCATAATCTGGAACAGCTGCGCGCAGTAAGGCGGTAGGTCACCATGAAAAAGAAGGGGAAACATTCGGTCTTTCTGACCGGGATCATCCTGTTTGCCTCTATCTCGCTGATAGCGGGCTGGGCGTGGCACTCCATTCCCGGCTACGAAATGAGCCCGGGCAACCACATCGTGGAACGCGCCTATTATGAAGAACAGTCCGGCATCATGGTCGAGGCGACGGGCGAAGTCGTCCGCGTTCTGGGCGAAAAAAAGGACGACAGCTCGATGCAGTGGTTCCAGATGCGCACACCCAGCGGTCAACGCCTGCTGGTAGGTCATGACCACGGCCTCGGTGAACGGATTCCGCTCAACCCGCAGGACACGGTTACCGTGCGCGGGCAATACGAATGGTCGGAGACGGGCGGTACGATCCGGCAAACGGAGCGGGACAGAAGCCTTGAACGCCAGCACGGCTGGGTCGAATACGACGGCCGCAAATACGACTGAGCCCCCGCGGCCCGCAACGGTCAGTTCTCGAGTACGAACGTCACCTTGAGTATCACGCGATACTCCGTGATGTGACCCTGTCCGTCACAAATCACTTTCTGGCCCTCTATCCAGGCTCCCCGAACGTTCTTCAGCGTTTTGGCGGCCCGTTTCATGCCCTGGCGAACCGCTTCGTCGAACGACTCGTTCGACGACGATATGATTTCAGTAACCCGTGCGACGGTCATTGTTCAACCTCCCGTGCATTTGGAATCAGCGCTACTTTCTACCGGTCGGCGAAACCCGTGTCACGTTTTACACGATTGCCGGCTGATTTCAGTCAAAACGACGGCTGCGAAACGGGTTGCCGAGGTAAAAGTAGGCGGCGTAATCGTCACTGTCACTATACCCCACCGACAGGTAGACCGGGCCGAGCGGTGTCTCCGCCCCGATGAACAGGTTGCCGGAGTAGCGCAGGTCATCAAAACCGATGTCATCTTCGAACTCCCAGACGTTACCCCCTTCCAGCATCAAACCGGCGAACGCCGGGACAATGTCGAGGTCGTTCAGGCGCCGGTAGTACGCCAGCGTCACCAGCGCGGCATGCCGGCCGAGCAACTGGTCCGGCGCCAGCCCCGAGAGGCGGCCGAACCCGCCCAGGCGGTACCATCGTTCGATCGGGGCGGCGTCATCGATACTGTAGCCGAATGAATAGCTGAGCAATCCGGTGTTGCGGCCAAGGGAAAACGCCACGCTGCCCGTTGCGCTGGCCTGCCGGTAGTCGCTGCTCGCACCCAGCGACTCGGCCGCATACAGGTACTCGAGTTGATGCCGCATTCCCGACGTCGGAAACCAGCTGCTGTCGCGGCTGTCGTGCAGGTAGCGCAGGGTGAGCTCGCCGATGTCGAAGTCTTCGTCCACCAGGCCGGGCGGGCCGGTTACCACGCCCGCCCGCGTACGGCCGAAGTTGTAGCCCAAAGTGGCGCGATCGGTCGTGCTGAAATTGCGGCCGAGGCCGAACCGGGCCCGCCAGGTTTTCAATTCCAGGTCCGCGATGTTGTTCCCTTCCTCCCAGTAATCGTAGTTTTCCCGCGTCACGACAATTTCCGGTTGCACGAACCAGCGGGCCTGCGTATCGACCGGCTGATAAAAATCGATGCCTAGCTGGTCCTTGCGACCCACGGCGGCGTTGACGCGCAGTTCACCGCCCAGCGAATTGAGCGCATTGCGAAGATAAGCGGTTTCGATCTGGTAGTTCGACTCGCCGCTGAAGTCGCTGGAGAGCTCGAGTCCGAACTGGAGGTAATTCGGCCCCCATTCGCGGGGCAAGGCCCGCACCAGAACACCGGTCTGGCCGGCATCGTTTTTCACCAGGTCGTAGGTGACCGAGCGAAACTGGTCCAGGCTGTAGATGCGGTCGAGCGACGTAAAAAGCGCCGCCCTGTCCAGGGGCTTTCCGATCTCCGCATCGAGGCGCGAGCGAATGATTTCATCGTTCAGCACCGAACCGTTTTCGATCTCGATGAAATGCACGATGTATTCCTTCGGTGCGACCTGCAACGATTTGCGGGCGGCGCCCGGCGCCTGGCGGGCCAGCGATTCAAGGGCGCTGCGCTGCGCCATTCCGGCCTCGTAGCCCGTGGCGACGATTTCCGTCGCCTGGGCGAAATTCGCCGCGCTGAAGTTTCCAAGCTCCGGCACGATGAGAATGTCGTCCTCCCCCATAAGCGCCAGTTGCTCCTCGGTATTGCGCCGGGTCAGGAAGTTGGTCAGCTGTTCCGTCACGCTCAGCACGGACGTCATCTGCTGCCGGGTCAGCAGCGGGCTGGAAATGTCCACCGCGATCACGACATCCGCGCCCATTTCACGCAGCACGTCAACCGGCAGATTGTTGGCCAGCCCCCCGTCTACGAGCATGCGGCCGTCGATCGTGAGCGGTGAAAAAACACCGGGCACCGACATGCTCGCGCGCACCGCGTCGGCCAGGCTGCCACTGGCCAGCACGACAGCGTCCCCGGTCACCAGGTCGGTGGCGATGGCGCGATAGGGGATCGCCAGGTCGTCGAAGTCCTGGATATCGCCGACCGGTTCGAGTATCTGGTGAAACACCTGGTCCAGGTGCTGTCCCTCGATCAGACCCAGCGGCATCTGGATCTTGCCGTCGTTGAACCCGAGGCGATACGGAATCATCAACTGGTCCTCGAGCTCCTTTTTGCGCATGGTGCGGTCCACCCGCGCCGGACGGTCGCTCATGGCCGCTTCCCAATCCATGCCGGCAAGTATTTCCTCGATTTCAGCGGCGTTGTAACCGGCTGCATAAAAAGCGCCGATGATGGCACCCATGCTGGTGCCGGCAATCATGTCCACCGTGACTCCCAGTTCTTCGAGCGCTTTCAAAACACCGATATGCGCACTGCCCCGCGCGCCGCCGCCGCTCAGGACGAGACCGATACGCGGTTCATCAGGCTCCGCGGCGGCGAGCGTCGCGACACTGGACACGACGAGGATTGCAGAAAGCAGGATTCTGGTGATGACGCGCATGAGGCGATCTCCCGGGCTCAGATAACGGATCATTATAGGTATGTCTATACTTTTGATGAGACAGACCGCGTTTGAAATGATCAGGAACAAGTCGATGTTCCGTTTCAAACGATAGAATACGAACGTTTTTTTCAATTCACAGATCAAAGGTTGAAGACCATGAGTGACATTTATCCTGTTCCTGAATTTTTCAAAGGCCGGGCACACCTCGATGCCGATTCTTACGAGAAAACCTATCGCGAATCGGTGGAGAACCCGGAGGCCTTCTGGGCCGAAACAGCCAAGCGGATCGATTGGTTCAAGTTTCCGACGAAAATCAAAAATGTATCTTTCGACAAGGCCGACCTCCACATCAAGTGGTACGAAGACGGCGTTCTGAACGCCTGCTACAACTGCGTGGACCGGCACCTGGACAGCCGCGGCGACCAGGTCGCGCTCATCTGGGAAGGTGACGAACCCACCGTTGACGCCAGCATCACTTACAGTGAACTGCACGCCAGTGTCTGCAAGATGGCCAACGTGCTGAAGAAACACGGCATCGGCAAGGGCGACCGGGTCGCCATTTACATGCCGATGGTTCCGGAAGCCGCCTACGCCATGCTCGCCTGCGCGCGCATCGGCGCCGTGCACTCCATCGTATTCGGCGGTTTCTCGCCCGATGCGCTGTCCGGCCGCATTATCGACTCCGCAGCCAAGATGGTCATCACCTGCGACGAGGGCAAGCGCGGCGGCCGCAAGGTACCGCTGAAGAGCAATGTCGACGCCGCCTGCGCCATCGCGGGAACCATGGACAGCCTGGAAACCGTGCTGGTCATCAGGCACACCGGCGGTGACATCGAGTGGACCGAGGGACGCGACGTCTGGTACCACGAAGAAGCCGAGACCGTGGGCGATGATTGCCCCTGCGAGGAAATGAACGCCGAAGACCCGCTGTTCATCCTCTACACCTCCGGCTCGACCGGCAAGCCCAAGGGCGTGCTGCACACCACCGGCGGCTACATGGTTTACGCCGCCTACACGCACGAGATCGTCTTTGACTACCACGACGGCGACGTCTACTGGTGCACCGCCGATGTCGGCTGGGTCACCGGGCACAGCTACATCGTCTACGGCCCGCTGGCCAACGGCGCCATTAGCCTGATGTTCGAGGGTGTTCCGAGCTATCCCGACTCCAGCCGCTTCTGGCAGGTCGTCGACAAGCACCAGGTGAATACCTTCTACACCGCCCCGACCGCCATTCGTGCGCTGATGCGTGATGGCGACGAACCGGTGAAAAAGACTTCACGCGCTTCCCTGCGCCTGCTGGGTTCTGTCGGCGAGCCGATCAACCCCGAGGCATGGGACTGGTACCACCGCGTTGCCGGCGACGGCCGCTGCCCGATCGTCGATACCTGGTGGCAGACCGAGACCGGCGGCATCCTGATCAGCCCGCTTCCGGGCGCCACGGAGCTGAAACCCGGTTCCGCAACCAAGCCGCTGCCGGGCATCGTACCCGCCCTGTACGACGAGAAAGGCAACCTGCTCGACGAGACCGCGACCAGCGGCCTGCTGGTCCTGGCCGACAGCTGGCCGGGCCAGATGCGCACGGTTTACGGCGATCACCAGCGCTTCGTGGACACGTACTTCTCCACGATTCCGGGCACCTACTTTGCCGGTGACGGCGCACGGCGCGATGAAGACGGCTATTACTGGATCACGGGCCGCGTCGATGACGTGCTGAACGTGTCCGGACACCGCATGGGCACCGCGGAGATAGAGAGCGCCCTGGTAGCCCACGGGGCCGTGTCCGAGGCCGCGGTCGTCGGCTATCCCCACGACATCAAGGGCGAAGGCATCTACGCCTACGTGACCCTGGTCGCCGGCCTCGAACCGACCGAGGAACTGCGCAAGGAACTGCGCGCCTGGGTCCGCAAGGAAATCGGCCCGATCGCTTCGCCGGATCTGATCCAGTGGGCGCCCGGCCTGCCGAAGACTCGCTCCGGCAAGATCATGCGCCGCATCCTGCGCAAGATCGCTGCGAACGACTACGGCAACCTGGGCGACACGTCCACGCTGGCTGAACCCGAAGTGGTCCGGCAATTGATCGACAACCGGATGAACCGCTGAGCCGAGACATGGGGTCAGAGTAGCTCAGCTACTCTGACCCCGGTTTTTCCGGTTCTCCCGGTTTTTCATAAAAACCAACGGGCCTCTGTATAATCGCGTGCGGAGGCCCGTTTCTTTTGGGCTTTATGACAAACCCGAGGCAGAAGGAGCAGCCCGATGGGCGTTTTTGACCAGATCAAGTCCGCGTTCGGCAGGGAAAAAGCCGAAACGAAAAAACCCGGGGCGAAAAAGCCGCAGGAACCGAAACCCGAAGCGGATTCAACGCCTGCTGCCACGCAGGAGACCGCTCATAAGGTCGCAGCAGGTGAAACGCTGTGGAAAATCGCCGAAGAGCGCCTGGGCGACGGTTCGCGCTACATGGAAATTTTCGAAGCCAACCGCGACATTCTCGAAAACCCGGACCACATCCTTCCCGGCCAGGAGCTGAACATACCCTGAAAGCGCTTTTCGCGAAGACCTCATCCGGGCCCCGGTCAGTACAAGCCAAGGACAAGGAATGGGGCATCATTTGAGGATTGCCTTTGCCGTGCGGGAAGACCCCGGATAAATGCTTCGCATTTTCCGGGGTGACGA
>JAZBPJ010000065.1:0-15102 GCA_036351575.1 Lysobacterales bacterium
AGGAAGAATTAACCACGTCTCGGGTCATTCAGGCCAGTATAGGTCACGTTTTAGGAAGTAAAGATACCCGCCGAAGGCGGGCATGGTTCGCTCACCCGAAGTATTTGTCTGCAGCAAGATCACCTGAATGGCTGTAGGGAATAATCACCACGACCGCTCGATATGAACATGTACGAAAAGCTGCGCGCACTTGCAAAGAAACCCGAACCCTGGTCGGTTTCCACGGTAAAGGAACTCTGGACGAAACCGCACCTGGCCTCTCAGATGCTGAAGTATCACCTGAGCCAGGAGTCCGAGCATTCCTCGCGCAAGCTGGAAGTTGTCGGTTCCGTGACGGTGTGGCGGGTGATGTTTCCATGGGTTTCCTGTCATTCCTGTTTGTGAACCGGACTCGTAGTCGTGATTCTGTTTCGACCGGCTATACTTGTAAACGCGGTTTTCACTTGATCAGGCACGTCCGGTGATGAGTGAAGTACATTGCAGCTGCAGTTGCGGTAAAGCTGGGTTGGTGGTTACGGGACCCATGCTGGGGCGTATCCGTTGCCATTGCACGATCTGCCAGTCCGTCAACCAGGCGGCCTATGCGGACTCGACGATTTTTCAGGCGAAACACGTCCCGCTCGACCGTGTCGAACACGTTCGTTTCGAAACACTTAAGAAACCCCCGGCGCTGCAACGCGGTTTCTGCGGTTCCTGCGGTTGTTTTGTCATGGCTTACACGACCGTTTTGCCGTTTTATTCCCTGGTTTTCGTTCCCGTTGCCCGTTACCCGGCCACCGTTCAATTGCCGGAACCCGCGATGCACGTCTTTTACGAATCCAGGGTTGCGGATGTGGCCGATGACCTGCCTAAATACAGTGGTGCCTTGTCGAGTCGTCTGGCCGTCATTCGAATGCTGTTGAGGGCGCGTTTCGGCAGAACCGGCCGCGCCTAGAGAACACTTTCTTCAAGTTTACGAATATCCCCGGCCTTGGCGCCGTACACGCGATCTTCCAGGTCCCGGTAACGCGGATCGTCACGCAGGAAATCCAGGTGGGGCCAGAAGGCCATGTAGTGCATTTCGTAGGAACCCGTTTCGACGGCCTGGTCCAGCCAGTGCAGGGTCTCGTCGACCCGTCCCCCGCGGGCGAAGTCCCCCGCGATATTGAATGGCTCCACGTGGGATTCACCCGCCCGCGCCACCAGCGTTTCCGCCATGGCGCACATCGCCCCGGACGGCCCCGATGCCTCAAGGCCCTTTTCGAGGGCCGCCCGCATGACGGTATCGCCGAGCCGTTCGTACTCCAGTCGCAACTCGTTCAGTGCCCGGTCGAAATGGCCCTGCTGCCAGTAGACCCTTGAGTAAAACCGGTGCATCGAAAACTGGGGAATACGCGCCTGCATGGCTTTCCCCTCGCTGAGGGCCTCGTCGTAACGGCGCGCCATGTAAAGGTGTGTCGGTAACGGGATATTGTCGATAACGCTGAAAGGGCTGATCGCCACCAGCGCGCGCAATCGTGCCAGGCTCTCGTTCGTTCGGCCGTCGAACATCAGGCAGTCGGCCTCGCCGTGCATCGCTGCGGGGGCCGACGGGTTGAGCGCGAGCGCCTTCCTGAAGAGCTTGCAGGCGCCGTCAAAGTCCCCCGTCCACAGGCGCACCCAGCCGAGCGCCGAGTGGCCGCCATAAAATTCAGGGTCCGCTTCGACAGCCTTCGTTGCGGCGGTAAGTGCTTTTTCGATGGCGTCTCGTGGCGCAGCAAAGCCAAACAGCCCTCCCATCGCGTGCGCCACCGCCAGTTGGGTCAAGGCCTGCGCGAACTCCGGTTCGATCGTGACCGCCTTTTCAAGTTGTGCGATGGCGGTCCGAATTCCGTTCATCGAAAGTTGTTCAAGATGCGTGGTGCCCAGGGCATAGGCGTCGATGGCGTGTGGGTTGACCGGCCCCAGTTGACCGGTAACCGGCCCTTCGGATGGCCGCAATGCCCGGATTACGCCGATCCCGGCGCCGATGGCCGCCGCCATGTTCGCGATCATGTCCCGAATGTTCGGCGTCTCGCAGGTATAACACTCGGCCCACAGATGCCTGTCGCTACTGCCGTCGATGAGCTGGACCGTCACCTCGGTCTCGCCGTCTTTTCGTATCAGGCCACCCTCGACAAGCGCGTCAACACCCAGTTCCGCGGCGATCTCGGTCGCCGCCCGGTCGCTGTCCCGGTAGCCGATGGTCGACTGTCGGGAGGTGACGACCAGTCCCGGCAGCTTGTACAGCTCGGTGATCAGGAGATCATGAAGCCCGCAGGCGAAGTGGTCCTGTCCGGAGTCGCCGGTCAGGTTGGTCAGCGGCAGAACGGCGAGCGAGCGAATGCTCGACTTCTCGGTTTTCGCAACGAAGCGGTAACCCTGAGAATGCACGGTTTCGATGAAACGGTGGGTGGCCGAGTCGTCGCCCAGGGCTCTGCGCAGACGGGCCACGGCCTTGGTCAGCGCCGATTCGCTGATCACCGTGTCGCCCCAGACCGTGTCCATCAGTTCCTGGCGGCTCACGAGCCGGTCGCCGTTTTCGATGAGGTAAAGCAGGAGTTTGAAGACCGACGGCTCGAGGTGCACGTCGCGGCCATCCCGGGAGAGCCGCCACTTTTCCGGATTGACTACGAAATGATCGAAACGATAGGCAGGATGCCGGTTCAAAAACACACCCCCGCAATGCCGGGTTTCCAGATCGATGCATACCCGGTGCTTGAATCAGTATTTCACGGCTTCCAAGGCGAGACAACCGGGCAAAACCGTCGGGCTGGAATGCTTCAGGCGGGCAGGCCTTTCAACCGTCACGCATCCGTCACGCTTTCGTCAGGCTTCCCGAAGGGCGCTTTTTTAGACTAGGAATGGATCACTGCGGACCGGGAGACCCGCCTGCTCTTGCCGGGATTCCGCGGTTCCCCGGATCAAAGGAGGCTCACAATGAAGTACTTGGTGACGATGCTATTGCTGGCCGCAGCGCCTGCCCTGGCGGCGGCCGAAAAGATCGAACTGACATGGTACGAGGACTTTCCGCTCGGGATGGAGATCAGTTACGGCACTTTCAAGTGCACCAAAGGCGGCATTCCGGTGGCTCCGTTCGTCTGCAGTAAAGGCGGCATCCACATCCGTGGAATGGAAGGCTATACCTGCCTGCTGAATGAAAACCGCGAGATTGTCGCCACCACCTGGTTCAGTCTCAACGCCAACTGGGATGCTTCGTACACGGGGCCGGTGCACGGTGAATGGAAAGTGATCATGGGCAGCGACTGCAGCAAGGAAATTGCACTGGCGGACCACGACAGCTACCTCGCGGGCACCTACAGCGGCAAGCGCAAGGTATTTCCGTCGCCGAAAGGCATCCCGATGCCATGGACCTGGTACGGAGTTTGGAAACTGGACGGATACGGGGTGGGGGACTTCGAGGGCGTCCAGTTCAAGTCGATCAACGAGTATGAAACGTACCATCCGCTTCAATTTCAATACGAGGCCATTCCGGTGAGTGCATGGCCGGGTATCCAGGGCGAACCGGAAGGCACGATTCACGGGTTGATGATTCTTGAGGATGATGAGTAGGCAAGCGCGGGCCGGTGGTTCGCGAATCGACATTCGGAGAGCGATATGAACGTCTTGGCACGAATGGCTTTGGCGGTGTTTTTCCTGGCCCTTGCATGCACTGCAGGCGCGAATGGCATTCAGAACTATCACAGCGGTCTCTGGTACGACGCGGACCGCCCGGGGCATGGGCTCAGCATCGAGGTGCTGGACGCGGACCGGATGGTCGCTTACTGGTATGCCTACCACCCGGACGGCACACCGATGTGGCTCGAGATCCTGGCCGATATCGATGGCGATACCGCGATGGGCGAGGCTTACTACTACAGCGGCATGCGGTTCGGGGATTTCGATCCGCTTGACCTGGCCGAAACGCCCTGGGGAACCGTGTCGATCATGTTCGAGGGTTGCAACGCGGCCCGGCTAAGCTACGACTCCGCGCTCAGTCACGGCGGTATGCCGTTCGGAACCGGCGAAATCGACCTGGTCCGCCTGACGTCCATCGATGGCCTGGAGTGTCCGGTGGTTCTGGAAGATGGAAAGTTCGGCAATTTTTCGTCCGGGCTGGAATTTGACCCGTACGGGGCATCCTCCATCGAAAGCTTCGTCTGGATTCAGCGGGACGGCAAGCTGGCTTACCAGGCCACGGATGAGGGTATCGTGCAGGAAAAGGCTTACGGCCAGATTGCGATGACCGGTGAGAACACGTTTCGCTTCGAGGCCGTGCCAGACAGTTTTGATGGCATTCGCCAGGGCACCGGCGTATTCGAGGAGAACCGGGTCACGCTGGACCTCGGCGAAACAGGCTTGCTCAGCGAACCGCTGGATTCCTCGTTCCAGGATGCGGTGACCTACGGCGATCTCGCCGGGGAGTATTCCTGCCCCGACGCAATGTGTTTTCTGACCGTTGATGATACAGGCGCCTTCACCGGAATCGCGTTCGGCGAATTCTGGGGTACGTTGACGATTCCAAGTCCCGGCTTTAACCAGTTGGCGATGGAGTGGCGTCAACCCGGCCTTTTAAATCGCTGCATCGGCATGCGGGATCAGGCTTGGGGCCATCTCCGGTTTATCTGCGAACGGGAAGGACTCATCTTCGATATGGTCCTGTTCAAAGGATCGCCGTAGAACGGCGATTCCGCGGTCAGCAAGGGCCGGCACAGCCGGGCAACAACCGCATTGCCCGGTCTTGGGAGGGATTTACTCGGCAATCTCCAGGTATGCCTTGATCGCCCGCGCCGCCTTGCGGCCCGCGCCCATGGCCAGGATGACGGTGGCGCCGCCGGTGACGATATCGCCGCCGGCGTAGACGCCCGGAATCGACGTCGCGAGATTCTCGTCGGTGGCGATGAACCCCCACTCGCTGAGTTCGATGCCTGAAGTCTGGCCGATGATCGGGTTGGCGTCGGTGCCGATCGCGTAGACCACCGTGTCGCAGTCGAGGCCGTATTCGCTGCCTTCCAGGGGCACCGGGCGCCGGCGGCCGCTGTCGTCCGGTTCGCCCAGTTCCATGCGCTGGCAGCGCAGGCCGCGCACGTTTCCGGCGCCGTCGTCGAGAATTTCCAGCGGCGCGCTGAGCCAGTGGAATTCCACGCCTTCCTCCTCGGCGTGCTCGATTTCTTCCAGCCGGGCGGGGCTCTCGTCAAAGGTGCGGCGGTAGACGCAGTACACTTTTTCTGCGCCCAGCCTCAGCGACACCCGCATAGCATCCATCGCCGTGTTGCCGGCCCCTATCACCGCCACGCGCCGGCCCAGGCCCAGCGGCGTGTCGTGGTTCGGAAAATCGCCCGCTTTCATCAGGTTGCAGCGCGTCAGCAGTTCGTTGGCCGACAGCACGCCGTTCAGGTACTCGCCGTCGATGTCCATGAAGCGCGGCGTGCCCGCGCCGGTGCCGATGAACACGGCGTCGAAACCCATCTCGCCGCGCATCTGCTCGATGGTGAACAGGCGGCCGACCAGGGTGTTGCACTCGACCTTCACGCCCAGCCGCTTCAGGTTCTCGATCTCCGCGTCGATCACGCAGTCCGGCAGGCGGAACTCGGGTATGCCGTAGCGCAGCACGCCGCCGGGCTTGTGCAGCGCCTCGAACACGGTCACCTCGCAGCCTGCCTTGGCCAGGTCCGCCGCGCAGGCGATGCCGGCGGGTCCCGAGCCGACGATCCCGACTTTCTTGCCGTTGGGCTCGATCCGGGTGTCGGCGGTCCAGCCGCCGTTCACGGCCATGTCGCCGACCCAGCGCTCCAGGCGGCCTACCGCGACGGGCGCCAGTTTCTTGCCGACCACGCAGACGCCCTCGCACTGGTCTTCCTGCGGGCAGACGCGGCCGCAGACGGCCGGCATCAGGTTGGCGTCCGTGACCACCTCCCAGGCGCCGCGGTAGTCGTGTTCCAGGATGCGGTCGATAAAGCCCGGAATGTCGATGGAAACCGGGCAGGCGTCGACGCACCTGGCTTTCGGGCACATCAGGCAGCGCTCGGCCTCGCGCAGCGCATCGGCCTCGGTGTAGCCGCTGGCGACCTCGTCGAAATTGCGCACGCGCTTGGCCGGTTCCTGCACGGGCATGGGGGTGCGTTCGGGCTGTATATCGCGGATTTTCTTGATCTTTCGCATCTTCGTCATGCGCCCGGGGCCTTGCAGCTTTCCGACCATTTTTTCACCGCGAGGCGCTCATCCCGCTGAAAACGGTTCAGGCGGTTGACCAGGTCCTCGAAGTCCACGTCGTGGCCGTCGAACTCGGGGCCGTCCACGCAGGCGAATTTCATGCCGCTGTGCAGCTTCACGCGGCAGCCGCCGCACATGCCGGTCCCGTCCACCATCACGGGGTTCAGGCTGACCGTGGTCCTGATGCCGTGCGGCCGCGTGGCCTCGGCGCAGGCCTGCATCATGACGGGCGGGCCGATGGCCAGCAGCTCGGCGATATCGGGGTGTTTTTCGATGGCTCGAGCGATGCCCGCGGTGACCCGGCCGTGGATGCCGCGCGAACCGTCGTCGGTGCAGATCAGGAGTTCGTCGCAGTACTCGCTGAATTTATCTTCCCAGAACACCAGCGATTGGCTGCGAAAACCGATGACGCCGATCACGTAAGCGCCCGCTTCGCGGTAGGCGCGTACCTGCGGAAAAACCGGCGCCACGCCGAGGCCGCCGCCGACACAGACGACCTTGCCGGCGTTGTGGATGCGGCTGGGTTCGCCCATCGGGCCGGTCACGCTGAACAGCAGCGAGTCCAAAACGCAGTCACGCTGCATCTGCCGGGTTGTCTTGCCGACCGCCTGGATGACCAGCGTGATGGTTCCTGCCTCGCGGTCAAAATCCGCGATGGTCAGCGGAATGCGTTCCCCGTTTTCATGCGGCATCACGATCACGAACTGGCCCGGACGCGCGGCCCGCGCCATTCGCGGATGGTGAATTTCCAGCAGGTAGGTGACGCTCGAAAAGTCCTCGCGGCGCACGACAGGCACCCCGTCGGGCGTGGTTTCGTTGCCCGGGGCATTCCTGGATGGGGCGCGCGGCTCGACGGTCGTCATGTCTTTCTCATTTTTATCAATGATTCCGACATGTTAGGGCATGCAGGCGGGGCGGCAATGATATCGGTCAAGGGAAGCCGGCCCGTGGCCCCGCGCCGCGATTCATGTTTTTGGCTTGCGGGCGAGGGCAGCGATGAAATGGCCGGTGAAGCCCGCGGTGGGCCAGTCCGCCAGACGTTCCCAGGCCGCGAGCCACTCCAGCAGCCGTTGTTGCCCCGCGGCGTTCGAACGCTCCTGGCAGCGCCGCGCCAGCGGGACGGCCAGCACGCGGGGGCAGTGCAGGATCGCTTTCGTTTCGTCCACGATGAATCCGCT
Organism: Lysobacterales bacterium; assembly: GCA_036351575.1. GTDB lineage: Bacteria > Pseudomonadota > Gammaproteobacteria > Xanthomonadales > SZUA-36 > JABDPF01. The sequence goes on from JAZBPJ010000065.1 coordinate 7,389, forward strand.
CTCGTTCAAAATCCGGGTCAGCCCCCTGCGCCCCGCGGTTTTACCCACGAAATACGGCACCAGGCCGAGCTTTTTCAGCCATTCGAACGGCAGGGCGTTGCGCAGCGCGATCAGCGGGTTCTGCAGGTTGTCCAGGGTGACGATCAGTTCACCGCCGGGTCGCAGAACGCGGAACAGTTCGCTCAGCGCCGCGACGATGTCTTTTCGGTGATCGAAGTGATCGAGCGTGGAATTCGAGAAGATACAGTCGAAGCGCCCGTCTTCAAACGGCAGGTCGCGCACGTCGGCCCGGGAGACGTTGAATCCGGGATAGCGCCGGCCGGCCATCTCGACACACTGCGGCGAAATATCGATGCCGCTGACTTCGTCGGCCCGTTCTTCAAGGCAGGGGAAAAGCCCTTTTGAAACCGCCTCGTCGAACAGGTCGGTTTTCAGCAGGGATGAGCGTCGGTGCTTACCCAGCCACGCAGCCAGCAGGTTCCGGTTGACGCGGTCGCTGTGGCTGCGCCACAGGTTTTCGGATGCCGCCGCGTTGAAGGATCGGCCGATGTCGTCCCAGTATTCCTGCTTCGAATCATGGTTCATGCCGGTTGGCTGCGAATCCGTTCTCATGGCGTGAGGAAGGCCCTATCTTACGTAATGCGGTGGCCGTGTGAAACTCGGCTGTTTTCGGTGATCGCAGCAAGTACAATGCCCAGCCATGAATCTGCATCGAACATCGGGGCGATCCGGGATGGGGCGAGGCGCCCGGAAATCCGGAGGCTGAACGCCATGGCCGAGCTCACCGCGGGACCGACGGTTTCGGTCGTGATTCCCGCTTTCAATGCCGGCGCCGACCTCGATCGCTGTCTCGAGGCCGTGATGCGCTCGGACTATCCCCTGCATGAATGCATCGTCGTCGATGATGCCTCCACCGAAGCCTCCACCGCGGAGATCGCCCGCCGTCACGGGGCGACGCTGATCCGGATGGAAAGGAACAGCGGCCCGGGCCTGGCGCGCAACCATGGCGCCGAAAACGCCACGGGCGAAGTATTGATGTTCACGGACGCGGATGTCGTGCTGCACCCCGGGGCCATCGGCGCGGCGGCCCGCGCCCTTGAGCAGAACCCCAATGTCGCGGCCGTGTTCGGCAGTTACGACGACCACCCGGCGCACCCGTCATTTCTCTCCCGTTACCGCAACCTGTACCACCATTGGAACCACCAGGCGGGAAACGAGGAAGCCTCGACGTTCTGGACCGGCTGCGGTGCGGTGCGCCGGGCCGTTTTCCTGGAGCTTGGCGGTTTCAGCGCGGAATTCGCCCGGCCGAGCATTGAAGACATCGAGCTGGGTTACCGGATCCGGGCGGCGGGCCACCGCATTCGCCTGCTCAAGGACATGCAGGGAACGCACCTCAAGGAATGGACCTTCGGTGACATGGTAAAAACCGACGTGTTCCGGCGGGGTGTGCCGTGGGTGGTGCTGCTCAAGCGGCATCCGGAAGTGCCGTCTGATCTCAACCTGAATCTCGGCGCCCGCATCGCGACGCTGCTGGCCGGTCTGTTCCTGCTGTTCGCGCTGTTGCTCGTGCCGGGTTTTCCGTGGTCGCTGCCGGCCTGGCCTGCTGTGCTCGCGCCGTTGGCCGCGCTGGCTGGTATCGCCTGGATACAGAGGGATTTTCTGCGCTTGCTCGCGCGGCGTTACGGAGCGGGTTCAGCGCTGGCCGCCGTGCCGCTGCAGCTGGTTTTTTTCATCGGCTGCGGAGTGGCGGTGCCACTGGGCTACCTGCGTTACTGGAGCGGCAAAAAGAACTGAGGGCTGCGAGCGGTCCCGGATCAGCTTTTTTCTTTTTCCTTCGCCGGCATCGGCACCAGGCGTTCGCTCATGGCCAGGGTGCGGTCTTCGCCGGCCTCGTGGTACTCGGCGTCCTGGTTGACCTGCCAGACGTCGAACTTCGTTTCGCCGGCCAGGATGTTCTCGGCCGTGAGCAGCCCGGTCATCATCGCGTGGTCCTGGTTGTTGTACTTGTGCATGCCGTTGCGCCCGATCAGGTGCAGCCCGGGCATGTCGTCGTTCAGCCATTCCCGAAACAGGCTGATGCGATCCTCGTAGTTCTCGTCGTACACGGGGTAGGCCCTGGCCTGGCGGATCACTGTACCGTCGATCACGTGGCCCGGGGTGACCAGGCCGAGCTGGATGAGTTCTTCGTCCGCCAGGCGGACCAGCGCATCGTCGTCCGAATCCCAGATGCCGTCCCCGCTGAAGCAGAAGTACTCGAGCCCCAGGCAATTGAGCTCCGGGTCCGGCACCAGGTGCGGCGACCAGGACTTGAAGTTCTGGATGCGCCCGACCTTGACCGACGAATCGTGAATGTAGATCCAGTTGTCGTCGAAGCAGTCGATGTCCCGGATGATCAGCGCCACGGTGACAAAATCGCGGTAGCGCAGGGCGTGGGCGGCGGCAAGAACTTCCTTGGGCGGCGCCGGCTGCAGGTAGTCCGCAAGTTCGGCGATGGCCGCCGATGAAATGACCTCGTCGCAAGGGAATTCGTGGCTGCGCCCCTCGGAATCCGTCGCGTGAACGGTCCAGCCGCCGGCCTCGCCGTTGAACTCGAGCCGGTTCACGTCCATCCCGAGCAGGACTTTGCCCCCCCGTTCGCGAATTTGCTCTGCTGCCGCCTCCCACATCTGGCCCGGGCCCAGCTTGGGGTAACGGAAACTTTCGATCAGCGTCTTGGCTTTAACGCTGCCGTTGCCGCCCAAGCGATTCATCCAGCGGGGTGTTAGCGCGCTGCGCATCGCGCCGCCGAGCGACAGGCCCTTGATACGCTGAGCGGCCCAGTCCGCGGAGATTTCACGGCACTTCATGCCCCAGACTTTCTCCGTGTATGTTTCAAAGAAAATACTGAACAGCCGGTGTCCGAACTCGTTGGTGACCCACTCCTCGAAAGTCTGGGGGTTCCTGATCGGAAAGAGCCTCGCCTTCGCGTAGGAAAGGATGCAGCGCGCGGATTCGAACAGGCCGAGCTTCGACAGCGCATCGAACGCCCGAAGCGGATAGTCGAATAGTTTGTGCTTGTAGTAGATGCGGGATTTGCGCGGCCGGGTGATCAGGTGGTCGCCGAGGATATCCTCCCACAGCGCCTCGATCTCCTCGGACTTGGAGAAAAAACGGTGACCGCCCACGTCGAAGCGGAAGTCCCGGTAATGCACGGTGCGTGAAATGCCGCCCACGTAGTCCGGGTCGCGCTCCAGCACGATGACGTCGACCCCTTCTTTCGCCAGGCGCCGGGCGGCCGTGAGGCAGGCGGGGCCGGCCCCGATGCAAACGACCCTGGTTTTGCGCTGTCCGTTTTCGTTCAGCACGAATTTTCCCAGTCGAGCACGACCTTGCCTGCTTCACCGCTTTCCATCGCGTCGAAGCCGGCCTGGAAATCGTCTATGCCCATCCGGTGCGTGATGATCGGTGCGAGGTCCAGCCCGCTTTCGACGAAAACCGACATCTTGTACCACGTCTCGTACATTTCGCGGCCGTAAACGCCGCGGATCGTCAGCATGTTGAAAATGATTTTTTCCCACTCCACGGCGTAGTCGGCGGACGGAATGCCGAGTACCGCAATCTTGCCGCCGTGGGCGGTGTTGTCGAGGATGTCCTGGAAAGCCGCCGGGGCGCCCGACATTTCCAGCGCCACGTCGAATCCTTCCGTCATGTTTAGTTCGGTCTGCACCTTCGCGAGGTCTTCGCGGGTCACGTTTACCGTGCGGTCGGCGCCCAGCCTCTTCGCCAGGCCGAGGCGGAAGTCGCTGAGGTCGGTGACCACGACGTGGCGTGCGCCGGCGTGCTTGCAAACGGCGGCCGCGATGCAGCCGATCGGCCCGGCCCCGGTGATCAGCACGTCTTCACCCAGCAGGTCGAACTGCAGGGCGGTATGCACGGCGTTGCCGAACGGATCGAAGATGGCCGCGATGTCCAGGTCGATGCCTTCCCGGTGCACCCAGACGTTGGACATCGGCAGCGAGATGTACTCGGCAAACGCTCCGGGGCGGTTGACGCCGATGCCGGAGGTGTGCGCGCAGAGGTGGCGGCGGCCGGCCATGCAGTTGCGGCAGCGGCCGCAGACCACGTGGCCTTCACCGGAGACGATCTGGCCGGGTTCGAAGTCGTTGACGTTGTCGCCGACCTCGACGATCTCGCCGACGAACTCGTGGCCGATGACCATGGGCACCGGTATGGTCCGGGCGGACCACTCGTCCCACAGGTAGATGTGCAGGTCCGTGCCGCAGATGGCGGTCTTTTTCACCTTGATCAGAACGTCGTTGAGACCGACTTCCGGTGCGGGCACGTCTTCCATCCAGATGCCCTTGCGGGCCTCCCGCTTGACCAACGCTTTCATGCTGTACCCCGTTGTCGGCGGCCGCTGCGTGCCGCTCTTGCCGTGTTCATCCCAGAGCAATAAATGGTACACCATTCGCGCGATTCAGTTGGGCGCGATTCTTGTTTTTGAGCACCGCTCCGGTGTACCGTGCTGCGATACACCAGCACAGCCTCAGCGGCCCAATGTGAATCGATTCATGAAAAAACTGGTCGGGAAATTCGTCGATATTCGCAGTGACAGTGAACTCAAGGGGCTGCTGTGGAGCATCGCCTACGGTTTCCTGATCATGTCGTCCTATTACATCCTGCGCGCCGTGCGGGACGAGATCGGCGCGGCGGACAGCCGCAACCTGCAGCTTTTGTGGACCGCCGTGTTTTTCGTGATGATGCTGGCGGTGCCGTTGTACTCCTGGGTGGCGTCGCGCTGGTCGCGCGGCGTTTTCGTGCCGCTGGCCAACCGGTTTTTCATCGCCTGCCTCGTCGCTTTCTGGCTGGGCCTGGTGTTCCTGCCCGAAACCGCCCGGCCCTGGATCGACCGTGTTTTTTACGTCTGGACCAGCGTCTTTGCGCTGTTCGTCGTCACCGTGTTCTGGGGTTTCATTGCCGACTGTTTCAGCAACGAGCAGGGCAAACGGTTGTTCGCGACGATCGCGCTGGGCAGTTCCGTTGGCGCGATGCTGGGTTCGACGATCACGGCGGCGCTGGCCACGGTCGTGCCGGTGTTCGCCTTGCTGCTGATCGCCTGCGTACCGCTGGAACTCGCTTCCTGGTGCGCGCTCGTGCTGCACCGCCGCTTCGCAACCGGGGACGTGAAAGGGCCGGGTGAGGCGGGCAGGGCGATCGGCGGCAGCGCCTGGGCGGGCATGAAGGCCGTGTTCGCTTCGCGTTACCTGATGGGAATCGCCCTGTTCATCCTGGTCATGACCTTCGTCTCCACGGTGCTCTATTTTCAGCAATCCGCCCTGGTCTACGATGCCATCGCCGACCGCGGCGAACGCCGCGCCCTGCTGGCCAAGATGGACTGGGCCGTGAATTTCCTGACCATCCTGTTCCAGGTCTATCTCACGGCGCGCATCGTGAAGTGGCTGGGTGTCGGCCTGACGCTGGCGATCGTACCGGTCGTGATGGCCGCCGGCTTCGTGGCGCTCGGCCTGTACCCGACATTGGCCGTGCTGGTGGTGGTGCAGGTGATCTACCGGGCCGGGCGTTACGGGCTGACCAAGCCGGCCCGGGAAATGCTGTGGACGGTGCTGGGAAGGGAAGCGAAGTACAAGTCCAAGCCGTTCCTCGACGCGGCCGTCTACCGCGGTGGCGATCTCGTGAGCGGCTGGATCTACACGGGCCTGGCGGCCGTGGGGCTGTCGATCGGCGCCATTGCGCTGGTCTCGGCGCCGGTGGCCGGGTTGTGGGCGCTGCTGGCGTTGCGCCTGGGGCGCCGCGAAGAACAACTGGCGATCAAGCAGGAAGAAAACGCATGAAACTCACACGCAGAGAATTGATTCGAATCGGCGCCGGCGCCGGCCTGGCGGCCTTTGCCGGTTTCAACCCGGCAGCCGCGGGGCCGGTCAGCCGGATCGACGTGACCATCCCGTCCAGCGGGATCCGGGTGCCGGCGGTGGGCATCGGCACCGTTAAGTTCAGGGGCGCGCCGGGTTCGGCCGACATGGAACCCATGCGCAGAACGCTCGAGGCGTTTCACCACGCCGGCGGACGCGTTGTTGATACCTCGCCGAACTACGGGAATTCCGAGGAAGTGCTGGGTCAGCTGTTGACGGCAAGCGGCCTGCGCGAGGACGTGTTCATGGCCACCAAGGTGGACCGCGAAGACGCGGATGAGGGCAAGAGCCGGATGGAGGGTTCATTCGAACGCCTGGGCCCGCCGATCGACCTGATGCAGGTGCACAACCTGCGCGGCACCGAGGCCCAGCTGCGGACATTGTTCGAATGGAAGGCGGCGGGGCGCATCGGCCATGTCGGCATCACCACGCACCGCGTGGAACAGCACGCCGAGATGGAGCGCGTCATGCGCGATCATCCGCTCGATTTCATCCAGGTCAACTACTCGCTGGCCGACCGGGCGGCGGCCGACCGTCTCCTGCCGCTGGCGCGCGAAAAGGGCATCGCGGTGCTGGTCAACCGGCCCTTCGGCCGCGGGAAACTCTTTGAAGCGGTGAACGGTGTAGAACTGCCCGGCTGGGCGGTGGAGATCGATTGCACGAGCTGGGGCCAGGCGTTCCTGAAGTACATCATCTCCTACCCCGCCGCGATGATACCCATTCCGGGCACGTCGAAACCGCACCATGCCGAGGACAACGCGGCCGCCATGTACGGCCGGCTGCCGGACCCGGCGATGCGGGCGCAAATGGAACGGTATTTTGACGAGAGGATCGCGTAAATGATCAGGATTTTTTTACTGGCAGTCTTATGGTCGACGGGTTTCTGTGCCGCGCAAGCCAGCACGCTCGAATCGGAAAAATCCCGCCTGGAGGCCGAGGCCATCGAAACCGTTGCCGCCGAGCTGGGGCTGCGGCTCTCCGCTGAGCCCGCGCGCGAGATGGCGGGCTGGAGCGAGCCGAAAAAAATCGTGCTTCGCCAGTTGCCCGGTTGGGATCTCGCCGGGTTCGAAGCCGTGGCGCCGGGCGTCGAGATCATCATGGTAAACAACGAAGAAGCGGCGCTAGCGCACATGGAGGGCGCGCAGGCCCTGGTCGGTTTCTGCTCCGAAAAGCTGCTGGCGCCCGCCACGGGGCTGCACTGGGTGCAGCTGTACTCGTCAGGGGTCGAATATTGCGTCTCCAATCCCCGCATGCAGGACGGCAAGCGGGTTCTGAGCAACGGCCAGAAACTGGCTTCCCCGGCGCTGGGTGACCACGCGATCGCGCTGATGCTGGCGCTGGCCCGCGGTATCGATCTGTACCACGCCAACCAGCTGAAAGGAGAATGGAAACGCAACGTCGGGCTGGAATCCGTTGACTTCATGGAACTGGACGGGCGCACCGTCCTGGTCGTCGGCCTGGGCGGAATCGGTATGCGCGCGGCAAAGAAGGCGCACGGGCTGGGCATGCGCGTGATCGCCACGCGCGGCAGCCGGCGTGAAGGCCCGGACTTCATCGAGTACGTCGGCCTGGCGGAAGAGGTCAATGCGCTGGCATCACGCGCCGACGTGGTTATCAACACGGTGCCGCTGACCGAGCAGACCCGCGGCATGTTCGATGCCGCGTTTTTCAAGGCGATGAAACCTACCGCCTTTTTTATCACGGTAGGGCGGGGCGCCAGCACCGATACGGACGCGCTGGTCGCCGCGCTGCAGGCGGGCGAGATCGCGGGAGCCGGCCTCGACGTAACGGACCCGGAGCCGCTG
>JAZBPJ010000066.1:0-3499 GCA_036351575.1 Lysobacterales bacterium
ATGCGCCAAAAACCGCATCACTGCGCGCCTGCAGCGCAAGTGAGAACCACTCGCAACGAAAATTTAACACCACCGCCCGCAAGCCCAGACAGGGCGCGGTTTTGCTCCCGGGCGCCCTGGCCGAAGGGCCGCGGCCAGGACCGCGCAAGACGCCCTCACGCGCGCCGCGCAAGCGCTTCGAAGACCGGGTGAAGGCCTTAGTTAAGGTTTTTTTAATATATAAAACTTATGATGTAGGTCAAAAGCGCGGAACCGGGACCCCGGTTCCGCGGAACAAACCCGGCACGTTCAGAAACCGCTCATTCGTGAGCGATCGGTTCCTCGGTGAAAAGATAGTCAGCGAGTTCGTTGTCGAAGGCTTCGTCCTGGCGGCGAATCCACTCCAGCACCATCGCGGCGTGCTCTTTTTCCTCGTCACGGTTGTGCTCGAGGATGGCCCGCAACTCGGGATCCGTGCAGGCATCCACGCGCTGGTTGTACCAGTCGACCGCCTCGAGTTCTTCCATCAGGGAAATGATTGCCCGATGCATGTCCCGCGTTTCATCGCTGAGTTCTTCAATCGGTTCGTGATAACCTTCGTTCGCCATCGCTTCCTCCTGTCAGGGCTTTTGAGCGACCAGTTGCAATACCGCGCTCTCACCGCGGTGGTGGTCGCCTCCATCCATGATCCGCTCTATTTCACGCCCGATCAAGACATGCAGACCGGCGATTTCGCGGCGCACAGCCTCCAGTGACAGGAACAGTTCGCGGTGCTCTGCCGAAGGCCCCCCTTTGCCCGGCATTTCAAGCTGTTTTTCGGTGAATCCCTCCAGGATAAACACGCCGCCGCTTCGCAGCGACGCGACGACGCGCGCGTGCAGCGCTTTGCGCACGTCCGGCGGCAGGTGTACCGCGATCGAAACGATGCCGTCCCAGGCATCTGTGCCCGGATCGAAATCCGCCAGGTCGGCGACCCGGGTCGTGATCTGCACCTTGCGCTCGGCCGCCAGCGCCTGTGCTTTCTTCAGCCCGACGGCAGAAAGGTCGACACCCGTCACCTCGTAACCCTGCTCCGCCAGGAATACCCCGTTCCTGCCCTCGCCTTCCGCCAGGCACAGTACCCGCCCGCCCGGCGGAATCCGGGAAAAATGATCCTGCAGAAACTCGTTGGGCTCCGTGCCGAAGGCATAGCCCGGCTGGCTGTAGCGTTCATCCCACATGCTGGGCATCCCATTGCCTCGCGTTGTTGTCAGGCACGGATTTTACACGCTTTGCCCGGGAGGCCCGAAAACACCTTGTCGATGTCCATGCTGTTTTGCTCCTGGTTTGCACCAGGCATAGATTGGGGACGAATTCATTCGAACAAATCATTTTATTGCTTATCTTTATCAAAATTTTCCGAATTGATAGTTTACTTTCGACAAAACCGGTGCACACTTCGGCACGCCCTCTGCATCAGCTTTCGTAACCTCGGTTTTTTCGATTCATATATCTAAAAACATCGACTATACCTTCGATTAGAAAAGCCTAAAATACGCCTTCTTCAAAAATGGATGTAACAGGAAAACGTGATGCAGAACGAACGCAATAAAACCATTGCCGCGACGCTGCCCGGCAGCGCGCAGGTTCGTTCGTCGAGCATGGACCGCGCGTCGAGCGCCATACTGCGCAACACTTACCGCCTGCTGGCCATGACACTGGCCTTCAGCGCCGTGATTGCAGGTCTCAGCGCGGCCCTTCGGCTGCCGCACCCCGGGATCATGCTCACACTGGCCGGGTACTTCGGCCTGCTGTTCCTGACGTCCCACCTGCGCAACAGCGCCTGGGGGCTGGTCAGCGTCTTCGCCCTGACCGGGTTCATGGGCTACACGCTCGGCCCGATCATCGGCGCTTACCTGTCCCTTCCCGGAGGGCCGGATATCGTGCTGACCGCGATGGGCGCCACCGCGGTGATTTTTCTCGGCCTGAGCTGGTACGCGCGGCGCGAGTCCGCACCGGACATGAGCCGCTTTGGCAGCTTTTTGATGATCGGCATCCTGACCGCGTTCGCACTCGGACTGGCGGCATACTTCCTGTCCATGCCGGCCTTGTCGCTCGCGGTTTCCGCCATGTTCATCCTGCTGATGTCCGGATTGATCATGTTCCAGACGCAGGCCATCGTCCGGGGCGGCGAGACGAACTACATCATGGCCACCGTCACGCTGTTCGTCTCGATTTATAACCTGTTCGCCAGCCTGCTGCAGATCCTGGGATTCCTGGGCGGAGAGGAATGAGAAGCAACCCCGTAGCCGGCTGAACACCGATGGCAGACCGCCGGACCTCGGCTGTATCGATGGTCCGGCCCAGAATTTTTATAACCTCAAGGAGCTAACGATGAACCGATTCACACGATTGATTTTCACTTTATTTATTGCCGCTTCGATCGCCATTCCCGCGTCCCTTCTGGCTGACGATCACGCCGGCGTTCAGACCGCCGACAGCCAGTCCGCGCTGACCCCGGGCGATGCTCTGAACCTGCTGAAAGAAGGCAACGAGCGTTTTCTCTCCGGTGAAATGATCAACCGCGACCTGCCCGCGCAGGTCGAGGCCACCGCTTCCGGACAGTTCCCGCATTCCGTGGTGCTCAGCTGCATCGATTCCCGCGTGCCGCCGGAACTGGTCTTTGACCAGGGCCTGGGCGATATTTTCTCGCCGCGCGTGGCCGGCAACTTCGTCGATGAAGAACTGCTGGGCAGCATGGAGTTCGCCGCCGCGGTCGCCGGTTCCAAGGTCATCGTCGTGCTGGGCCACACAGAGTGCGGCGCGGTCAAGGGCGCCTGCGACGATGTCAAGCTGGGCAACCTGACCGCGACACTGGCCAATATCCGCCCGGCGGTCGAGGCCGTCAGCGGTATTCCCGGTGAGCGCAACTCCAAAAACAAGGCCTTCGTTGACGCCGTTGCCCACCAGAACGTAAAAATGACGGTGGATAACATCCTGGACCGCAGCCTCGTGCTTCGGGAACTGGTCGACAAGGGCCGCCTGATGGTCGTCGGCGCCATGTACGACGTGGCGACCGGCAAGGTCACCTTCATGGACTGATTTTCAAGGGTACCCGCGCCCTGCCATAAGCGTCGTTCCGGCAAATCCGGGACGGCGCTTTTTTTGTGGGACCCGAGCCGCACACCGGCAGGAAGCGGTGAAGAAATGGTGCCGGCACGGTGACTCGAACACCGGACCTACGCATTACGAAGGCATGGACACGATCTTAACTATCAGTTTCATACAGTTTTATATTATTGTTTTTATTCTTTATAAGTCTGTATTTGTCGGTTATCATCTACCCAAGAAGAGTAATCTTTCACTTACATTGCACTTACGATAATGCCTAAACGAACACAAAGTCGAATAACTGATGCTACAGTCCGACGCAAACCCAAGGATAAACCGTATGAAATCAGGGATTGCGACATACGGGGTTTTTTGATCCGAATTCAACCGACAGGTACTAAGACTTTCTATGCTGAGTGGGCCCGGGGAA
>JAZBPJ010000067.1:0-3781 GCA_036351575.1 Lysobacterales bacterium
CCGGGATGACGTACTACTTAACCATCACCGTCACCCCGGAAAGCGCAAAGCGCTTATCCGGGGCCGGGATGGTGGGTCGTTACTTAACCAGCATCATCCTTTGTCATGAAGCTGGGAGATCCCGGATATTTGCTTCGCAAATTCCGGGATGACGAGGCTAGGAAATCAACCGCCGCGGCCACCTTGGGCGACAGTTCGCTGCCCTCCCCCGCGTCGGCCGGTTGGATGGCCAGCAGTTCGACCCTGGCGCCGGTGCGCTCTTCCAGGTAGGCCGCCAGCATGCGCGGGGATCCCGCGTGCGTGGATACGCCGGTGAAGGCCAGTTCTTCCCCGGAAAAGAGCCGCCATTCACCCGGCTCGCCGCCGAAGTCGGCGGCGTCGATCAGCAGGATGTGTTCCGGTCGGGCCGCCGCGACTTTTTCCAGGTAGTTTTCCGGCGCCATGCCGCCGTCAAAAATCGGGGCCTCGGGGTTGGCGGCTTTGAGCCGCTCGGCCAGCACGGAGCCGACGCCGTCGTCACGCCACAGGCGGTTGCCAATGCCAAGGATGGCGACGCGGCAATTGAGGAGCGATTTGAAGTCGGGATTTGTCACTGGTTTTTTCTTACGTGGCCTCCGGTTTATGACCGCCTTGGAAGATCCCGGATAGCGGCTAGCGCCGCTTCCGGGATGACGTACAAATTAACTGCCACCGTCACCCCGGAAAGCGTGAAGCGCTTATCCGGGGCCGGGATGACGGCACTTACTGTTAAGCCGCCCAGGCGCTCTGTCGTCGGCACCTCGGGCACTGGATGGCCATGCGGTCCTGGCGCAGCACCTCCGCGGCGGGGTTCTTCACGCCGCCCTCGACGTAGCCCAGCGCCCGGCCCGCGTGCATCGACAGCGTGGGGTTGGCGAACGCCACCGGCCCCAGCCGTTTGGCCAGCCAGGCCAGCTGGTCCGCCGGCGCCAGCACCTCGCCGCAGACTTCGCACAGCACCAGTTCCTTTTCGACCGTCTCCTCGAAATCCTCGGATTTGAACCCGGCGGTGTCCCAGTCGGTGCTCATGCGGATGCCGGCGCCCGTCGGGCAGTAGCGTTCGCACTGCCCGCACATGATGCAGGCGTCGAAATGCTGCACCAGGCGCCGCGTGGGCGGCGAGCTTTTCAGATCGTCGATCACCTCGATGCACTTGGACGGACAGACCTGCGCACAGGCGCCGCAGCCGATGCAGGCCTCGGCGTTGTAGCGCGGCCGGCCGCGGAACGACGGCTGCGGTTCGAAAGGTTCGGCCGGAAACTTCGTCGTGTACGCCGGCGACAAGGCGGACATGATCGCCTGCTTCAGTATGCGCGGCTGCAGAAAGGCCGGTTTTCTCATGCGGCGCCCTCCTCTTTCACTTCGCCGTTCGCCCGGTCCTCGGCGTAGCGGTCCAGCACGCTTTTATCCCAGAGTTTCACGCCCGAGCGGTGCGCGGCCCGGGACAGCGCATGCGCCGCGGTGGACGAGGTAATCAGGATGAACAGGATGCAGAGCAGGCCCTTGGTCCACTCGACGGCCGTGCCGAGCCAGACCATTGAACCCAGCAGGATCAGCGTGGTGCCCAGAACGACACACTTGGTCGAGGCCTGGATGCGGTTGTACACGTCGGGCAGTCGAACCAGTCCGATGCAGCCCGACAGGTCAAAGGCGACCCCGGCCGTGATCAGGACCGTCCCGATGATTTCATTGATCGGCATGTCATTCATTGAGTTTCTTCCCCAGCAGGTACTTGGCCAGCGCCAGCGTTCCCACCCAGCTCACCAGCGCCCAGACCAGCGCGACATCCAGCAGGTACGATTTTCCGGTCACCACGGTGAGGATGGCCACGAAGCCCACCACGACGGTACCGATGATGTCGATCGCGACCGCGCGGTCCGGCGCCGTCGGCCCGTGCGCAATCCGGTACAGGCAGAGACCGCAGCACAGCAGCAGACCCGCGTAAAAAACGGTGAACAGCACGGTTTCGCCAGTGATCATTCGAATATCCTCTTGATGAACCACTCGAAGCGGCGCAGGACGTGTTCCGCCGCTTCTTCATCTTTCTCGCTGAGCACGTTCAGCCAGTGCACGTAGAACACGCCGTCGGGCGTTACCTCCACGGTCAGGGTGCCCGGGGTCAGGGTGATCGAGTTGGCCAGCACGATGCGCCCCGTGTCGGTTTCCAATTCAGTTCTGACCCGAACAATACCGGGGTGGATCGGCATGTCGGGATGCAGCACGCGGTAAACCACGTCCATACCGCCCTTGAGCACGTTCCAGCTGAACACGAACAGGTAGACGATCATCCAGAACCAGCAGCGCGGATTCAGCAGGCGGGCGAAGTTCTGCCGGAACATCGAACGCATCACGAACGCCACCAGCGCGGCAACCAGGACACCGACCATCACGTCGACCCAGAGAACGGTTCCTTGCGGCGAGATGGGCCAGGTCAGCAGCAGCCAGAACACGAACATGATCACGAACAGAACGAGGCGTTCGGTCAGCGGGTGACGGCTGAACTCGGTCGGCATTCTCAGGCTTCGAGTTCTCATGGTTGTCCTCCAAAAGTTCCGCTGCCCAGTACCGCCCCGGCATCGCCCACCAGCCAGGGGTCGCTGAACCCGGTGACCACGGCAAACGACAGGGCCACGCAGCCCAGCGCCAGCAGGATCATCGACAGGGCCATCATGCGCGGCTCACGCTTCACGTCACGAAGCGCATCGGGCAGCTCCGAGAAAAACGCGCCCCGCTGCACCTTGAGCTGGTATGCCAGGGTCACCACGCTGATGACCACGGCAATGAGCGCAAAGCCGTAGTGCCCGGCCTGCACGCAGGCCAGGATGATGATCAGCTTGCTCCAAAAACCGTTGAACGGGGGTATGCCCGCGATCGACATCGCCCCGACCAGCGAGGTCGCGCCGGTGACCGGCATCACCTTGTTCAGGCCGCCCAGTTTTTCCAGGCGGCGGGTGCCGGTGCAGTATTCAATCGCGCCGGAGTTCAGGAACAGCAGCGACTTGAAAATCGAGTGATTGACCAGGTGGAACAGCGCGCCCACCAGCCCCAGCGGCGTGGCCAGCCCCAGGCCGAGCACGATGAAACCAACCTGCGAGATGCTGGAATAGGCGAACATGCGCTTGATGTCCTGCTGTCCCACCGCCATCAGTCCGCCGACCACCATGCTCAGCAAACCGAGCCAGCACAGCAGGCTGAGCACGGCGGGCCCGGCGCCGAACACGTTGAAGATCAGCCGCGCCAGCACGTAGACGCCGATCGCCTTGATCAGCACGCCCGACAGCATCGCCGAAACCGGAGCCGGCGCCGCCGGGTGCGCGTCGGGCAGCCAGGCGTGAAACGGCACCAGCGCCGCCTTGAAGGCAAAACCGCAAACGAACAGGCCGAAGGCGAGCAGCAGCGGTGCGTCCATGCCCTCGGCCGCCACCCGGCCGGAGACCTGCGCCATGTTGAGCGCGCCGGTCACACCGTACATCAACGCCAGGGCGATCAGGATCAGCGCAGACGAAACCGAGCCCAGCACGATGTACTTGAACGAGGCCTCCAGTTCTTCCTGCTCGCAGCCAAAGGCCACCAGCGAGTACGAGGCGATCGCCGAGATCTCCAGGAACACGTACAGGTTGAACAGGTCCCCGGTCATCACGACGCCATTCATGCCGGTGATCATCAGCAGGAACAGGCTGTAGAAACGCGGGCGCGCCGTGAACTGGCGCATGTAATCCAGCGCGTACAGCACGACCGCCAGGCCGATGGTATTGATCGTCAC
>JAZBPJ010000068.1:0-15365 GCA_036351575.1 Lysobacterales bacterium
CGCCGGGTATGCAGCTCGGTCAACGCGTTCTCGGGAAGCTCGTTGGGATGTTCGGCCAGCAACTCGCTGTGGAGCCGGTAGTGGCCCCTGCGTTCCCGAATGACCGACATGTAAATCACGGGGAGATCGAGTTTTCGCGCCAGGGTCTCGGTGCCCTTGAAGACCGCGGTATCCTGGTTCAGAAAGGTCATCCAGTGCGCCTTGGAAGGCGGCGGTGTCTGGTCGGCGATAAACGCGGTCGCGGTCAGCTGGTCGCGGTCTTCGACCATCCTCTTGAAGGTTTCTTTCATCTTGTACAGGCGCAGCCCGCAGCGCGTTCTCATCCTGTAAAAAAGTGCGTCGAACTGCCGGTTCGCCAGGGGATGGTAGATCACGTACAACTGGTGAATCGGCAGCTGCGCGAAATAGGCGCCGCAGAGCTCCCAGTTGCCCAGGTGGCCCATCACGATGATGACGCTCTGCTTCTTCTCGAAAAAATGCTCGAACGGGGACATGTCACCCGGACTGAAATGCTCGCGCACGGCGGCGGGCGTGATGGTCAGGGTCTTGAGGGTTTCCAGTATCAGGTCGCAGAGATAATGGTAGAAACCGCGGCGAATGGCGTCGATTTCATCGTCCGACTTGTTCGGGAAAGAACGCTCCAGGTTGGACGTGACCACGCCTTTCCGGTAGCGCAGGACCCGGTAGATGAACAGGTACATGACGTCCGACAGCAGGTAAAGCGCGCGAAAGGGAAGATACGAAACAAGGTAAATAAACGGCAGGACCAGGTAGTAAGCAATTGCGCCCATGGATCAAATCACCCTTTCATTAGCCGCGAAGCATGCGGGATCAGGACTTGTCGCAGGCCGTCTTTTCGCAAGCGCCGTCGCTGTCGCAATCGTGGCAGCCCCGGCCTCCATGGTTGCCGTGCGCCAGGCCGAAACCGACGAACACCACGACCAGGAACAGGATGGCAGCGAGATATTCCATCATTCGCCTACAGTAACCCCGCGAAGCCCATGAAAGCCAGCGACAGGCTGCCGGCGATGATCAGCGTCAGGCCGGTGCCTTTCGCGATCGCGGGAATATCCGACAGCTCGGAAGTCTCGCGGATCGAGGCCATCAGCACCAGCGCGAGGGTCAGGCCGAGGCCGGCGCCGACCGCGAACACGATGCCCTGGAGGAAATCGTAGCCGCGATTGGTCTGGAAAATGGCCAGGCCGAAAATCGCGCAGTTGGTGGTCATCAGCGGCAGGAAGATACCCAGCTGGCGAAACAGGACCGGCGCAATCTTCTTCACCACCATCTCCACGATCTGCACCAGCGATGCGACCACGATGATGAAGGAAATGATGCGCAGGTAAGGCGCGTTGGTGAGGATGTAGGTATTAAGCACCCAGGCGCTGAGCGAAGTCAGCACCAGCACGAAGATGTTGGCCAGGCCCATGCGCAGGGCCGTCTCGACGCGCGCCGAAACGCCCATGAAGGGGCACAGGCCGAGGAACAGCGCGAGGGTGAAGTTGTTCACCACCATCGCGGAGAAGAAGATCGAGAAGAGGGTCTGGTCGCTCATGCCGATGCCCCCTCACGTGCCGCCCGGGCCTTCTTGCGTTCCTCGTGGTAACCCATGGCCAGCACGATGAAGCCGAGCGTCAGGAAGCCGCCCGCCGGCAGCACCATCACCACCCATGGCTCGAAATCCGGACCGAACAGCGGAATGTCGAAGAAGGTGCCGATGCCGAGGATTTCACGGAAGCCGCCCAGCATCAGCAGCGCGATGGTAAAGCCGATTCCCGTGCCGATGGCGTCGAGCAGCGAACGGTAGACCGTGTTGCGCGATGAAAAGGCCTCCTGGCGCCCGAGGATCATGCAGTTCACCACGATCAGCGCGATAAAGGCGCCCAGTTCCTTGTGCTGAACCGGTGCATAAGCCTGCAGCAGCATGTCGGCCAGGGTCACGAAGGTGGCAATGACCAGGATATAGGACGAGATGCGCACTTCTTTGGGAATCAGGGACTTGACACTGGAAATCAGGATACTGGAACAGGTCAGCACGAAAAAGGTCGCGGCGCTCATGGCCAGCGCGTTCTTCACGGTGTTGGTCACGGCCAGCGCCGGGCACAGGCCCAGCATCTGGATCAGGACCGGGTTCTCTCTCCAGATACCGCGGATCAGGTCCTGCGACGGCGTGGTGCTTCTCATGGCGCCTCCTCCGGTATCTCCTGGCCGAGGTCGATCTGCTGGAGCAGAGGCTGCCAGTCCGCGACCCCGTTGTTGATGATGCTTACCACGACCTTGGACGAGATGGTCGCGCCGGTGATGGCGTCGATTTCGCCGGGCAGGCCTTTGCCCGTGCCCGCCTTGATCGCCTTCAGCGGCGTCTGCGGCCGGTCGAAGAACTGCTGCACGAAATCCAGGTCCTTGAAAATCTTGTCGCCGAGCCCCGGCGTTTCCTTGCTTTCCAGCACTTTCTTACCCAGCAGGATCCCGGTGTCCGGTTCGAAACCGAAGATCACCAGCACCACATCCGCAAAGCCCGACTCGCCGCGGGAAACCGCGACGCCGACGAGTTCGCCGTTGTCGTCGTAGCCGATGTACGCCTGCCTGTAATCGCTGGCCTTGGAACCGGCGGGCACTTCGCTCACCAGCGCATCGTCCACGCGGTAAACGGTCCGGTAGTTCGTCACGCCCGGCAAAACCTCGTATACGGCCAGGCGAAGCTGCTCGGCCCGGTACACGTCGATGATGGGCTTGGTGTGAAGGTTGACGATCACGATCAGCAGGCCGGCCAGCGCGCCGGCGATGGCCAGCGTGGCGACCAGGCGCAGCGTCGAAACCCGGGATTGCTCGGGTTCCTGCTGCGCTTCGGGATCGACGACCGTCACTTCGATCGCGTCCGGTTTCAGCCGCTCGTTCATTCTTCCGTCTCCGCGGCCCGGCGCACGCTGCCGAATTTACGCGGCTGCGTGGCGCGGTTGATGAAAGGAACGAGCGCGTTCATCAGCAGGATGGCGTACATCACGCCCTCGGGCAGCCCGCCCCAGATGCGGATGATGACCACCAGCAGGCCGATGCCCGCGCCGAACACCCAGCAGCCCCGGTTGGTCACCGGCGACGTCACCATATCGGTGGCCATGTACCAGGCGCCCAGCATCAGTCCGCCCGAGAACAGCATGAACCAGGGTGAGAACGGCGACAGGCCGAGCGCGTAGAAAATGCCGGAGAAGACGAACACCGAGAGCAGGATGCTGACGGGGATGTGCCAGTTCAGGTGGCCGCGGATGGCCAGGTAGATGCCGCCGGCCAGGATCAGCCCGGCGGAAGTCTCACCAAGTGAACCGCCCGTGCTGCCCAGGATCAGGTTCAGCACCGGCGTGACGACCGGGTCGTCGCTGAACTTGAGGATGCCCAGCGGCGTCGCGCCGGTCATCGCGTCCATGACCGTCGGCGTCATGAACGGCAGGGCGAAGTTGTCACCGGCCAGCGCCCACCAGTTTTCACCGCGTACCGGCCAGGTCGTGATCGCCACCGGGAACGCGGCCTGCAGAAACGCCCGGCCGAGCAGCGCGGGGTTGAAAACATTCTGGCCCAGGCCGCCGAAAATGAGCTTGCCGAAAGCAACCCCGAACACACCGCCCAGGAAAGCCATCCACAGCGGGATACCGGCGGGCAGGCACATGCCGAGAAGAAGGCCCGTGATCACGGCGGAGCCGTCTGCAATGGAGTCGCGGCGCGTACCGAACAGGCGTTCGGTCAGCAGGCAGCCGGCCGTGCTCGCGCCCAGCACCAGCACGGCGCTGGGACCGAAAAAGAAAATCGAGGCCGCGATTACCGGTACAAGGCTCAGCACCACCGACCACATGATGCGGGTCGTGGACTCGGGCGAGCGGACGTGGGGCGCCGCGGTAATCTTGACAGTGGTCTCGTTCATGCGGCTTTCATCCTGCTGAGCTGCATCTTGGACATCGCGAACAGCTGCGACAGCGGAATGTTCGAGGGGCAGACGAAAGAGCAGCAGCCGCAGAGCATGCAGTCGCCAAGGTTGTTCTTGGACATCTCCTCGAAACGTTCGACGCGCGCCAGCGCCCCCATCAGCTGCGGGTTCAGGTACACGGGACAGGCGTCGATGCACTTGCCGCAGCGGATGCAGGGCAGGATGTCCTGGCGCTTGCACTCGTCTCTCGACAGCAGCAGGATGCCGCCGGTCGCCTTGAGCACCGGCACGTCCAGGCTGGCCTGGCTCTGGCCCATCATCGGTCCGCCGAACACGATCTCGGCGATATCCCCGGTCATTCCGCCGCATGCGTCGATCACGTCGCGCAGCTTCGTGCCGAAGGGGATCAGCCAGTTGCCGGGCTGCTTCACGCCGCGCCCGGAGACCGTCATGATGCGCTCGATCAGCGGTTCGCCGGTATCGAATACCCGCGCGATGCTGGCCGTGGTCGCAACGTTCTGCACCAGGGCGCCGACCGCGCTGGGCAGCTTGCCCGAGGGAACCTCGCGTCCGGTGACGGTCTTGATCAGCATTTTTTCCGCCCCCTGCGGGTATTTCACCTTCAAGGGCTGCACGGACACGTCGAGGTCGGTGGGCGCCGTCTTGCGCATGACCTCGATGGCGTCGGGCTTGTTGAGCTCGATACCGATGACGGCGCGCTCGATGCCCAGCGCCCGCAGCACGATGCGGATGCCCTGGTGCACGTATTCCGGCTGTTCCAGCATGGTCCGGTGGTCGGAGGTCAGGTAAGGCTCGCACTCGCTGCCGTTGACGATCAGCACGTCGACCGGCTGGTCCTCTGGCGGCCGCATCTTCACGTGGCTGGGAAAAGCCGCGCCGCCCAGGCCCACGATGCCGGCCTTGCTGATTTCTTCGGACAGCTGCTCCGCGGGAACCTCGTCCCAGTGCGGCACCAGGCGCGGGCGCTGCAGCTGCGTCGAGTGCGGATCCACCTCGATGCGCACGGACGGCTGCATGGTGCCGCTCGGGTGCGGCCACTGCTCGATCGATTTCACCGTGCCCGCCGCGCTGGTGTGCACGCGCGAGGAAATCAAACCGGTGGCCTTGGCGATCACGTCGCCGCGCTCGACCCGGTCGCCCGGCTTGACCAGCGCCTCGGCCGGCCGGCCGATATGCTGCGACAGCGGCAGGATGATCTCGTCGGGAAACGGCAGCCTCCGCGACGGAATTCCGGAGGTCAGCTCCTTGTGTTCCGGCGGGTGTACCCCGTTCCTGAAGCTGGGCAGTCGTCCGGACATCAGTTGAACTTCTCCGCCCGCTCTTTCAGCTTGTCGAGATCCTTCTCGTCGGGGTTGAGCGGGTCCCCGGGGTGGATCACGGACGGCGCGCATTTTTCGGCGGCCTGCACCAGTTCACGGTAGCTGCCGGCGGTCGCGTCCTTGATGTACGCCTGGCCGTCCTCGTTGTAGGCGAACATTTTCGGGTTCAGGTTGATGCAGTCGTCGCAGGACGTGCAGCGAATGCTTTCGATCCAGGGCTCGCGAACGAAGTCCTCGTCCTCTTCTTCCTCGGAGGCTTCCGGCGCGGCCACGGCTTCTTCGGCCTCGGATTCGTCTTTCTCCGCCGCCGGCGCCGCGTCGGGCGCGGGGCCGCCGGCAAAATCGAGCCCGGTCGGCGCCTGGAACGCGGGACCCTTCCAGGTTTCCGCTTTTTCCAGCAGTTCCGACACGGTCAGGTGACCGCCGGCGCTCAGCAGACCTTCGGCGATGCGCCGCGCGATCAGCTGCGGGAATTCCGTCGCCATCTGGTTGAATTTTGCCTCGTAGCCGGACTTCAGCGCGTCCATTTCCTTCTGCAGCTTGCGCTCGATGCCGGAACCGACGGCGTCGCGCAGGTGACCGGACACCTCGACACCCGACAATTCACGCAACTGCGCCCAGAACTTCTGGCGTTCCTCGGCCAGGCGCACGATCTCGTCGGAGACGGTCATCTTGCGCAGCCGCCGGTCGGCGTCCAGGGTGTAGATATACGGCTGCTGACCGGAACGCGAAGCGGCGTCCTGCGCGACAAACTCGTGGAACGGCACGCCCTCGAACCCTTCCGGCGTTGCACCGAAATGCTCGCGGAAACGCTCTTCGCCGAGCGCCCAGTCCGCCACCGTGACCGGCAGCGCCATCTTCTGTTCTTCGCCGTTGTCGTCGAGGTAGGCCAGTTCCCGCTCGGGCCAGGCGTCCTCGGGCGAAGGATTGCCCTCAAGGCTCAGGCATTCGGAGAAGGTCGTGCCCTTTTCGGGATTGAACAGCAGGTTCGGAACCGCGCGGCTTTCCAGCGCCAGGCGGGCCGCCTCGGGCGCGCTGTCCTGTGCCAGGCCCCACTCGCGCGGGCACGGAGCGTTCAGGATGAACAATGCCGGGCGCCTCTGCTGCAGGCCTTTCAACAGGCCTTCGAACAGGTGCGACGGGGTCGCCTGCGAGGACTGCATCACGAACGCGCCCCGGTGGGCCATCGCGATCAGCGCCAGTTCCTTGCGGCCCTCTTGCTTGGAGCGGACGTCCGGGCCGGAATCAAAGGCTTCCGGCACCTGGCCGTTGAAGCCCGCGGTGCAGGCCTGGCCGCCGCCGGCCGAATTCGCCTGGGTGTCGACCACCACGACGCGAACCGGCTTGCCGGAGGCCAGCAGGCGCGACAGGTTCTGGAAGCCGATGTCCATCATCGCGCCGTCACCGCCCACCGCGAACAGCGGCGGGCACAGCGCGAATTCTTCGTCCGTGAACTGCTGCCAGTCAAAGCCGCTGAAGAAGGCCTCGTCGGCTTCCGGATCGTAGCGGTCGTCCAGCAGTTTCTGCGCGCGGCGCAGGGCAACGAAGCCGTCCGCCATCTTGCGCATATGCCCTTCGAACAGGCCGACCGCGAGCGACGGAGCGTCCTGGAACAGGTGGCTGGTCCATGGGAAGGGATACGGGTTGAACGGGAAGGTGGCGCCCCACACGGAAGTGCAGCCGGTCGAGTTGGCGAAGCCCATGTTGGCGCGGCCGCGGCCGCCCGGCCCTTTCTCGTAGCGCCATTTCAGGTCTTTCAGGTCCTCGATGGCCTGGTGGATACGCTTCACGGTATCCTTTGCGGCCTCGTCGAGCGGCAGTTCGACGCCCGCGGCATCGGCGGACACTCCGCCCAGGTCCGCCTGCGAGGCCAGCAGCTTGCGCGCCCTGGCGTCCAGGGATTCGATCAATTCGCCGATCGCCGCCACGTGCGCTGCGGCACGCGGCGCCATCAGGGCATTGACCGCCGAGAGCACCAGGTGGATCGCGGTTTTCTCACCGCAGCCCATGCAGGCGTTGTCGCCGCCAAGCATGGACAGGTAGTTGTTCTTTTTCAGCAGCAGCGAGGGCATCATGCCGATGCCTTCTTCCAGGTTGGATATGCGCAGGTAGCGGTCGTCGGTGTCCGGAAGGTTTTTCCACAGCGTCCAGTTCGCTTCCAGCCGTTCCTGCACCTCGTCGTTCTGCTCGCCGTGGACCAGCGCGCCGTCGGCGCAGACCGCGACGCAGACGTCGCAGCCCTTGCAGGTCTCGGGGTTGATCGTGATCGAGAGCAGGCCGCCGCTGCCCTTTTCTTCGCTTTCCGGCAAATCGAAAAACGGCGCGGTCTTGGCGAGCGGAAAATGCTCCAGCGCGGCAAAGACCTGCTCGAAGTCGGCGTCGTACGCGGCCTTGCGCTCCTCGTCCCACTGCGCTTTTTCGGCGAACTTCGCATACGCGGCGCTCAGCACCGCGGCGAAGGTCTCGAATTCTTCGGCCGCCAGTATTTTGCGGGCCTCGCGCGCCAGGTGCCGGATCAGCTGGCTGAACTGGGTCAGCGGGTTCTGCGGCGTGGCCACGGTCCGCACGGCGGCGTCGAGCACCTCTTCCACGGTGTTCACCACGCCCGGTATGGCCGAATCGGGGCACTGGACCCAGCACTTGCTGCAGCCCGTGCACTTGTCCGCTATGAACTCCGGAACCGTCGTGCGCACCGTGGACATGTCGCGCATGCTCGAGGTTGCGGCCGGAATCGCGCTCATCGCCGTGAACGGGTCGGCCAGCACGTCGTGACCGGTCTTGTACTGCGAACAGACCTGGTCCCAGAAGGCGCCCTGGTTGCCCGGACCCTGCGCTTCCTCGACACCGGACATGGCGGTCGGAATCAGCGGGATGCGCGCACTGCGGCCGGCGTCTTCGAGACCTTCCAGGTTCAGGGTACGGAGCTCGTCGTATCCGCGCAGGCAGGCGTGCAGGTCGTCTTCCAGCATCGCGCTCTCGACGCCTTCGCCTTCGAGCTGCGTCCGCAGCCCCTCGACCAGGCCTTCACGGTCCGGCCCGGAACGGCCGGCGAGCGCGGCGGCGTTGAAAAAGGCGCCCATGAAGGCCAGTCCCTGGCGCCGGTAACGCTGCGCCGGCTCTGTCGATGTTTCCGTTGCGATGGCCGCTCCATCCAGCACACAGACGCGGATTTTGCGTTCGCGGATCGCCCACTGCACGGTTTCCGGAAATTCTTTCCAGACCGCCTCGTCGGAGCCGGCTCCCTGGAGTATCAGGGTGCCGCCGTCGCGCATTCCGCGCAGCGGGTCGGAATGCCGGAAAACGGCGGGATCGGGCGACACGGCGATATCGATTTCTTTCAGCTCGCCGCTCAGTCGCAGCGGCCGTTTCGACAGGATCGCCGCGTAGGTAGTCGGCTGTCCGCGCCGTTCGCGGATACGCGCCGGAAAAGCCTTGACGTGCATGCCGAACAGCTGGGCGGCGGTGGCCGCCAGCCGGTGACCGGCCGGCGTCGCGTCCCAGCCGCCGATGGAGTGGATGCGCAGTTCGATGGCGTCCTCCGGCACGAGGTCCACGCCCTGCGCGGGTTTCAGCGCCAGTTCCCGCAGCTGCGGGTAGTCGGCGAGCACGCTTTCCTGCCGGATCTGGACCTTGGGCAGCTCGGTTTTTTCGTCGATGAAATCGATGCCGAGGTAGAACTGCCGGCGGCCGGAGCCGTCCGCCATGTTCTCGATCGCGGCGACCAGGTCGGCCGGCTGCAGGTCGCGGCCGCCGAGCCCGTAGCAGGCGGAATACAGGTCCGGAACGCGGTCGGCCCCGATGGCCGGCAATTTCGGATACGGCAGCGGCCCGGCGGGCGGCGCTTCTTTTCTGCGCCGACGGCGCTTGTTTGCACCGCGTGCGGCCATTGCGCGGCCGTTCTCCGCCGCTTGCGCCAGCGCCGAGCGGATTTCACGGATCATCGGCAGTTCGACCGCCAGCGGCTGGTCGGTGCGTTCCAGCACGACAACGCCCTTCTTGCCTTCCAGCATCGCGGCGACACGGTCTGCCGGGAAGGGGCGGAACATCGTGAGGTTGAGCACTCCGACCTTCAGGCCGCGCGTGTCGCGCAGGTGCTGGGCCACGGCCTCGGCGTCGCGCACCACGGAACCCTGGGCGGCGAAAACGTATTCCGCGTCATCCAGCTTGAAGCCCGACGCGCGGTCGTAACGACGGCCGGTCAGGCTTTCGTACTCGTCGAAGGCCCGGTCGGCCAGGTCGGCAATATGTTCGAAATAGAACGGTCTTTGCGCCGCCACTCCCTGGGCGTAAGACTCGCTGTTCTGCACCACGCCCGTGCTGGACGGGTAATCGAAGTCGTAAAGTTCGGGGATGCGGCGGCGTTTGTCGCCGAACACCGCGCGCTGCGCGGGCGTCGGGGTATCGATCAGGTCGGAGGGGTCGCCGAGGTATTCCCGGATCAGTTCACGCTCCGGCTCACGGTAGGACGCCACCACGTGGCTGGTCAGGAAACCGTCCTGGGCGCAAACGCCCGGGTTTAGCGACAGCTCGGCGATGCGGTGCGCAACCAGGTTGAGGTCCGCGACTTCCTGCACGTCCGCGGCGAACAGCTGGAAACAGCCAGTGTCGTCGATGGCGTGGTAATCGTCGTGGCCCGCGTAGATATTGAGCGCCTGCTTGGTCATGGCCCGGCAGGCGACGTTCAGAACGTAAGTCAGCCGTTTGCCGACCGCCGCGTACAGCGACTCGTGCATGTACGCCAGCCCCTGCCCGCTGGCGAAATTGGCCGCACGCAGGCCGACCAGGCTCATGCCGGCGGTTACGCCCGCCGCGGCGTGTTCACCCTCGGCCTCGAAATGCAGCAGGCTGCGGCCGTTGACGTTGCGGGCGCCGGCGGCGGCCGCGTTGGCCCAGCCTTCGCCCATGGGCGTTGCAGGCGTAATCGAATAGGCGCCTGCCGCCTCGCTGGCCGCGGTCTCCATCGCCACCACCGCGGCGTTTCCGTCACCGGTCTTGAGGATTCCGGGGTAGCGTACCTGCGCTTGCTGTGACTTCATACGATTAGGGCCTGTTAACACTAACTGAAACGGTGTCGCCGGAGGCCATTTTTTTGCAGATCAAGGCTTGCCGAGTGCGGTATAGCACCGCTATATAAGCGAGGCATAACGCAAAGCTGCGGAAAAATGGGCCCGTCCCTTCGGGTTGCGCCCCGAATGGGGCCATGCGGTGTTGCTCGTCACTCATTTGGATTCACCAAACTTCACTCCTCGCGCCTTGCTTGGCCCCATTTGGGTCAGCAACGACGCCATTTCAATTAGTGTTAACAGACCCTGGTTTCTCCGGCTTCGGGGAGCCTTCTTCAAATTGCCGGCCTTCGACCCATACGATCGCGTTGGTGGGACACCGCGAGGTGGCCTCCGGGCCGGCCAGTTCATTTTTTTCGTAGTCGATGACCGCCAGGTTGTCGACCATTTCGATCAGCCCCGGCTGCGCATCGGCGACGCAGCGCGAGCAGGCGTTGCAGGCGACGCTGCACATGGCCTCGGCGGCGTCACCGTGGACCAGGTTGCGGCACTGCACGATCAGCTTCTGCTCGATCGGCATCAGCACGAAAAGGTCCTTGGGGCAGGTTTCGACGCAATCGTTGCAGGCAGTGCACTTCTCGGGAATGACAACCGGCAATTCGTTCTCGTTCATGTAGATCGCGTCGAGCAGGCAGGCGTCCTCGCAGTCGCCCAGGCCGAGGCAGCCCCAGTTGCAGCCCTTGCCGCCGCCGGCCACGGCGGTGGCCGCCTTGCAGGTATCGAAGCCGGCATAATCGGCGTCGCGGCGCGCTTCCTTGCGTCCGCCTGCGCACAGCAGGCGTGCGACGCGCTTGTTCGCCTCGCCGGCGTCGACGCCGAGAAAAGCGGCCACGGCCTCGATATCGTCCGCGCTCATCACCGTGCAGTCGGAAGGCTGGTGCTCTCCGGCCACCAGGGCCTCGGCAAACGCCCGACAACCCGGTTGCGAACAGGCGCCGCAGTTGGTGCTCGGCAGCAATTCCTCGACCGCATCGATGCGCGGATCTTCCCACACCCGGAATTTCCGGTTGACCAGGGCGATGACGAAGCCGAAAAACAGGCCGACGCCTCCCAGGATCAGTGCCGATTGAACGATCGGGTTGGAGAACATGTGCGAGGCTTTTCCTATCCGGCCAGGTTCGCCTGGCTCAGCAGCCATGCGGACAGTTTGCCCGCCGGGTCGGAAGCAGCCTCGCCGCCGGGCAAAGGCACGACCGCCATCGATTCGAGCAGGGCCAGGTCCTCGGCCTGCTGCGAGGCGCT
This sequence comes from Lysobacterales bacterium, assembly GCA_036351575.1. Classification (GTDB taxonomy): domain Bacteria; phylum Pseudomonadota; class Gammaproteobacteria; order Xanthomonadales; family SZUA-36; genus JABDPF01. Next base: position 11,562 of record JAZBPJ010000068.1, read on the forward strand.
CATGCCGCCGATACGCCGCTTGAGCACTTCCCTCGGCAGCTCGAGGGTGGTGAACCGCTCAAACGAGGTCTCGCCGGCATCCGGGTCATGAATAAACTCGGCAGCCCCGTTGGGCAGCAGGGCTGCAGCGGCCGTCCGCTCGCAGGCGCCGAACGCTTCCAGCGTTTCGCCATTGACGGTCTGCTGCACGTAGAGACCGGGCGTCACCAGGCGCGCCATCGCGGCCGCCGGCGCGTCGCCTTCCACCACGAACACGATCTTCATGCCCTCGTCGAGAAACGGCGCGACAGCAGACGGCGTGAAATCGGCCCCGGAAAGCTCCACGACCAGCCCCGGCGCCAGCGCCCGCTCGGCGCGGCTCCATTCACGGTAAGCAAGCCCGTCCAGCATTGCTCCGTGCTCCTCTTCGCGATAGTTGCCGCGCTTGGCGAGGTCAGTCACGTGCGCCGCGGCAAACGCCAGGCCGATGCGCGCAAGACGCTGCGAAACGGCATCCGCCAGGCTGGACCCCTCGTCCACCTTGAGTACGAACAGGTCGTCACCCTCGGCCAGCAACCCGGCCAGGGTCTCCTTGGCCGCGAGAACCGGTTTTTCGGCGCTGCTGTCAATTTGGGAAGCCTTGGCGGTAAACGCGGAAAAACGCTCCACGTCGACATGCCCCTGGGCAAAATTTCCAAGCGCGATCGTCTGGTCCTGCGTGCTTTCACCCTTGCCGGAAAGCAGGCTGCGGATTTCCTCGGTGGTGGTCGCAACGGCCGACAGGAACAGTTCCTTGCGCGGGCGAATGGCGTCCAGCGCGATCTGTGTACGGTCTTCAGACGGCATAGCGTTCAAATTCCTTGTTGAGGCGGTTCACTTTCTCTTCGGCCGAAACCTTGGGAACGGCGCGGAGATCCTCGTAGACCGGGAGACTGTCGTCCCTGAAAAATATGCCCAGGCGGAGCATGTCGTTACGGCGCGCCAGCGAACGTGCGTCATCGAGGTTCAGCGGGTCGTGCCGGCGGCGCGCTTTGAACAGCTGCTCCAGTGAAGGCACGTCCACGCCGTTCTCGTGCACCAGCAGCTCCACGCGGTCCGGGTTCTGCACCGCGTCCAGGAACACGCCCGGGGTGAACTTCGGACAGCGTTGCAGGATGCGCACGAAGGAAAATCCCGGGTGCTCGTAGGCGGCCTGCATGGTGGCGAACATGTGGGCCGGCACCCAGTCGGCGGTCTGCGCGACGAAGGACGCGTTGGAAACGCCGAGCGTGGCCTGCAGCGGATCAAGCGCCGGCAGCACCGCACCTTTGGGTGAAGTCATTGATTTGTGACCCTGCGGCGTGGTCGGCGAGGTCTGGTTCTTGGTCAGGCCGTAAATGTTGTTGTCCAGCATCAGCACAACCATGTTGCAGTTGTAACGCGTCGCGTGGATCCAGTGTCCCGCGCCGATCGAGGTGCAGTCGCCGTCACCCATGGTCACGAATACATCCAGTTCGGGCCGCGTGATTTTGATACCCGTGGCCACCGGCAGTGCGCGGCCGTGGATGCCGTGAAAGCCGTAGGTATTGACGTAGTGCGGAAAACGGCTGGAGCAGCCGATGCCGGATACGAAAACGGTTTTTTCGGGCTGCAGCTGTTCCTTGGCCAGCAGGCGCTTGACGGCATTCAGCGCACCGAAATCGCCGCAGCCGGCGCACCATTTGCCGGGTCGTTTCTGGTAATCGTCCGCCTGCAAACAGACGGTGCTGTCGGTTTCGAGGTCCAGCAGCGAAAGGGCAATACTGCTCATGCGGCCACTCCTTCTTCGGTCGATTCGAGCTTGGCGATGATGTTGTTGTAAATGTCACGCGGGCGCAGGGGCTGTCCCGGGCAGCTGGTCCAGCAATCAATATCCACCAGCGTGTGGGCACGCAGCAGCCAGGCCAGCTGGCCCAGGCGGCGCGTCTCTTCGGTGATGTACGGGTCGCCCGGCGTATCGGAATAGTTGATCTCCACCGTCATGACCTTGTCGAATCGGCTGAAAATTTCCTTCAGCCCGGGCTCCAGCGGGGACAGGAAGGTCAGTTGCACGGTCGAAACCTTGCGGCCCTCGGCGCGGGCGCGGTCCACCGCATCAACAATGGCGCCCTGGGTGGAGCCCCAGCCGACGACCAGCAGGTCGCCTTCCTCGTCTCCGTAGATTTCGGGCGGCTTCAGCGTGGACTGGAAAACGGCCAGTTTGCGCGAGCGCATCTTCATGCCAAGTTCGTTGCTGGAGGGATGGTAGGAAACCAGGCTCTCCTCGTCGTGCGCCAGGCCGGTGACGGTGTGCTGACCGTTCTTCATGCCGGGAATGATGCGCTTGGACAAACCGGTCTCGGGATCCCACTCGTAGGGCCGCAGGCCTTCCGGGACCGGCGACTGGTCGATGGCGCCCTGCTGCCAGCGCACATCCAGCTCCGGCCGCGTGAACTGCTGCACGCCGGTGGCCAGGTTGGCGTCGGTGAGGACGATCACCACCATGCGGAAAGTTTCCGCGATGCGCCGTGCCGTGATCATCGAGTGGAAGCACTCCTCGATGGTCCGGGCCGCCAGGACCACGCGGGGCGCGTCACCCGGCTGGCCGTAAATCGACGACAACAGGTCGGCCTGCTCCACCTTGGTCGGCAGACCGGTCGACGGGCCGCCACGCTGCACGTCGAGCACCACCAGCGGCACTTCGATCATGATGGCCAGCGCGAGGAACTCGGTTTTCAGCGCCATGCCCGGACCTGACGTCACGGTCAGCGCGGTCTTGCCGGCGTAGGAGGCTCCGATCGCGACACCCACGGCGGCGATCTCGTCCTCAGACTGGTGAATGAAGCCGCCGTAGCTCTCGATGATTTCTGCCAGTTCGTGCGAAACCGAGGTAGCGGGCGTGATCGGGTACATCGCGCACAGTTCGAAGCCCGCCGCCACCGCACCGAGCGCCGAGGCCTGGTTGCCGTTCATCACGATGCGCTGCTCGTCGAACGGCACCGAGGGAATATGGAAGCGGAAATCCAGGTTTTCCCTGGCCCAGGCCATGCCCGCCTCGACCAGTTTTATGTTGTTGTCGGTGATCTTCTGCGGCTTGAAGCGGAAAATATTGGCGATCTGTTTCTCGATGATGGAGACGTCGCGGCCGTAGATCTCGGCGAGCAGACCGAGCGCGAACATATTCTTGCCGTGGTTCGGGTTGTCCACGATCTTCAGCGCTTCTTCCTCGTAGGGCACGAGCACGAAGCGGTAGTTCTTGCTCGACATCTCTTCCATCGCCTCGTCGTACATGCGACGGATTTCCTCGTCCTCGTGCTTTTCCCATGCAGCCTCCAGCAGGATGATGCAGTCGTCGCGCATGGAATCGAGGCGGTGACGGGACAGCAGCACCTGGTCGTTGAAGGCGATGGCCAGCTTGGACTGGTCACCCCAGTTGGTGATCTTGTTCGTGCCGAAGCGAATGATGTTTCCCGAGGTACTCGTCACCGTGTGATGCGGTGGCTCGATCTCGGCGGGAATGATCTCCACGGTCCAGACACCGTTGCCCATCTTGGCGCAGGTCTGGCCGAAAATCTGCGCGCATTTCTGTGCGCCCTCGCCGGAATTCGTAATGATTTCTACGGTATGTTCCGGTACTTCCTGGATATCGACTGAATTCGCCGCTTTGCTCACGCTCGCTCACTCCGTTTTTTAGCAGGAGGTTGCGCGACCGGCGCAACCTGCCGTTTCGCACTTTAAATATAGCGAAGTGCTAATAAACTAACCTAGGTCAATTCCTTTTCAATCGTTGGAAAAAAAATCATGTATTTGAACGAATCAATAGGGGAA
>JAZBPJ010000069.1:0-6875 GCA_036351575.1 Lysobacterales bacterium
AGCAGAAATTCTGGCCAGCGGCATTTCGCGAAACTCCAGTTCCGGATAATCCGGTTTCATCAGCCGCCTGAATTCCGTCTTGTCCTTGAACAATCGTGCGCCGCGGGCTTCGTCTGTGCCACGGAGCTCTCTCGCTACCCATTCAAGCGCCTGTTCACCACTGGTCAGGACACGGCCGCCGGGTCGCAGGCAATAATCCCGCGCTGCAACGCCGGGCTCCAGGAGCATTGCGCCCGAGCCTTCCAGTAGCTCGGCCGCACCCCCCGCATCGACCAGTGGCCAGCCGTTACCGACGACGGTTTCAATAAAATGAGAAGAGAGCCAGGGTCCGCTCAGAATGATCATGATCGACAGTCATCGCCCAGAAACGGAAACAATAATGCATGTGGCCAAATGCTTCCACGAACCCGTAACGGCCGCGGATTTTTTCGATGATTCAGTCGCGGGCCGGAAATCTTGGTTTCGTCTTGAATAAAGATGATTTCAGTCTGGTTCGAGGGGTCCTGAATTACGATAACCTATGACAGTCAAACCTCGAAAATGAACGGAAAACATCAAATGACTGTTCCCGATTACGTAAAGCATGAAGACATCAGCACCTGGGTCGAAGAAATGACGGCCCTCCTGAAACCAGACCGGGTTCACTGGTGCGACGGTTCCCAGGACGAGTACGACCAACTGTGCGAAGAACTGGTCGAAGCCGGGACGTTTACACGACTGAATCCGGAACTGAGACCCAACAGCTTCCTGGCCCGCTCAGATCCCAGTGACGTCGCCCGGGTCGAAGACCGCACCTTCATCTGCAGCTTGAGCAAGGACGATGCCGGTCCGACCAATAACTGGATGCAGCCCCGCGAGATGAAGAAGATCCTGACCGGGCTGATGGACGGCGCGATGAAGGGGCGCACCCTGTACGTGATTCCGTTCAGCATGGGCCCGCTGGGTTCCGATATCGCCGAGATCGGCATCGAGATCACCGACTCGCCTTACGTCGTGGTCAACATGAAAATCATGACCCGGATGGGTAAAGCCGTTTTCGACGTGCTGGGTGAAGACGGGCCGTTCGTTCCCTGTATTCATACGATCGGCGCGCCGCTGGAACCCGGCCAGGAAGACGTTTCCTGGCCCTGCAACCCGGACACGAAATACATCGTGCATTTTCCCGAGGAGCGTTCGATCTGGTCCTATGGTTCCGGCTATGGCGGCAATGCACTGCTGGGCAAAAAATGCCTGGCCCTGCGCATCGCTTCAACCATGGCCAGGGACGAAGGCTGGCTGGCCGAGCACATGCTGATCATGGGCGTGGAAGAACCCAACGGCGAAAAAACCTACATCGGTGCCGCTTTCCCCAGTGCCTGCGGCAAGACCAACTTCGCGATGCTTGTGCCGCCGAAAACCTTCACCGAAAAGGGCTGGAAGATCACCACCGTCGGTGACGATATCGCGTGGATCAAGCCCGGCGCAGATGGAAGGCTGCGGGCCATCAACCCCGAGGCGGGTTATTTCGGGGTAGCGCCCGGCACTTCCTCCAAGACCAATCCGAACGCGATGGAATCGGTACGCGGCAACTGCATTTTCACGAACGTCGCCCTGACCGACGAAGGCGATATCTGGTGGGAAGGCATGGACGGCGAGCCGCCGGCACATGCCATCGACTGGCGCGGCAATGACTGGACGCCAGACAGCGATACGCCGGCTGCCCATCCCAATGCACGCTTCACCGCACCGGCCGCCATGAACCCGGTCATCGACGACGCCTGGGAAGACCCGAAGGGTGTGCCCATCAATGCCTTCGTATTCGGCGGACGCCGGTCGAACACGGTGCCTCTGGTCTACCAGGCATTCAACTGGGCCTACGGCGTGTACATGGCCGCCACGATGGGTTCCGAGACCACGGCGGCCGCTTTTGGCGCGCAGGGCGTGGTCCGCCGCGACCCCTTTGCCATGCTGCCTTTTGCCGGCTATCACATGGCGGACTACTTCAACCACTGGCTGAATTTCGGTCGCCATATCGAGGACCCGCCGCGCATATTCGGCGTCAACTGGTTCCGCCGCGACGAGGATGGCAGCTTTGCGTGGCCCGGCTTCGGCGAAAACATGCGTGTACTCGAGTGGATCGTCAACCGCTCGCATACCCGCGCAACCAAGGGTATCGAGACCCCGATCGGCTGGGTTCCGCGCTACAAGGACCTCAACTGGGAAGGCCTGGAAGACTTCACGGAAGCGGACTTCGACTCGATCATGAATGTCGACCGCGACGAGTGGGAGGCGGAAGTTCTGCACCACGAAGAACTGTTCATCAAACTGTACGACCGCATTCCCAAGGAAATGCTGGCCATCAAGAAGCTGATGCTGTCCGCGCTCTGGCGCACCCACGTCTGGGAAAAACCTGAAGAGCGCGTCTGATGCAGCGCATTCCGGCCTTCAAACAGGCCTTGAAAAAACCGGGCCACACGCCCGGTTTTTTCATAGACGGCAAAAACACATACCGCTGCGGCAACCAGTAAGCGTGTAGTCAATCTGTGGTCGGTGCGACTAACTGGATGAAAAGGTTGAAAGAGGAAAAACACGAGCCATGCGCGTAAACCAGGACATTTCCGGTTTTATGGATCGTGTACGTGAGCACCGAAACATCATCCACAAGATTGGCTGGGCATATGGCAACAACGCTGCCGACCGTGAGGACCTGGAACAGGAGGTCCTGCTCCAGCTTTGGAAAGCGCGGGCCTCCTTCAATGGAAAATCCGCTTTCTCCACCTGGATGTACCGTGTCGCTTTGAATACGGCGATTACGCTCCGGCGGCGTCAGCGGCCGACCGAAGTCCTGAGCCGTGAACCGGAAACGCCCGCGCTCCAGGCCGACCAGGCGCAACTCGCTGATGAACTGCGTCTGCTTCATGGCGCGATAGCAAAGCTCAGCGCCATCGAAAAGGCCCTGATCCTGCTCTGGCTCGACGAGCGCAGCTACGAGGAGATCGCAGATACGATCGGTATCAGCACGAAAAACGTTGGCGTCCGCCTCGTGCGTATCCGTACCAAACTCGCCCGAATGATCGGAAATATGGAGAAAACACCATGAACGAATCCCGGCTGGATAAACTGCGCGATACCTGGCGCAGCACGAACGAATTCAGCACCGGGCCTTTTGACGAAGCTGCCGTGAAACAGATCCTGGCTCGCCAGTCCCGCGACGTCAACCGCCAGTTTCGTGTTGCGCTGCTGATGGATATCACGTTGAAAATCGTCGTTGCAGTGGCACTGGCGGTCGTGCTCTGGCTGCACCGGGGTCATGCAGGACTGACAGCGCTGAATATGAGCGTCCTGGTGGGCACTCTGTTGTGTATCGGTCTCGAGCGCTCCGCGCTGAACGCCATCCCCGGACCGGCTCTTGGCGGCAGCAGCGTGCGCTCCGGGCTCGAGGCGATGCTCACTTTCTACCGCAGGCGTTTCAGCCGCGCGCTGTACCTGATCGGCTTGTCCGGCCCGCTCGTGTTCTATACCGGCGTCGTGCATTACCTGTGGTATCGCTATGGCGGTTTGCGTCCGTTTGATGGCGCCGACCTGGCCGTATTCGGTGCCGGTCTTGGGCTGGCCTACCTGCTGAGCGCCGGCGCCCAGCAAGCGCAGTTCCGGCAGTACATAAATGGTGTCGAAAACTGCCTGAAGGAGATCGAAGAAAACGGCGGGGAGCCCAATGCTGATCCCGCCGCAGACCTGCGCGCCCGCCGCCTTCGCCACAGCATTTTCTGGTCGCTGGTGATGCTGGCCGGTGTGCTGTTGCTGGGTTGGCTGACCACGCGGTAGCGTTCAGCCTGCGGACGACCGAAGTCTCGAAAGAGCGGGGTCAGAGCAGCTCGGCTGCTCTGACCCCATGTTTTCGCCCGCATGGCGGGCTCTTACCGTGCCATCAGACCTAAGTCCTGGGAATCGAAACCCCCGTCGCCACGATCGCGTATTCGAACGCCGGCGGATTCGCGGGCGGCTCCTCACCGAGGTCACGGGCCACGTGTGCGGCCTGTTCCGGACTCAACGGCTTGCGCACAAACGTCCCAGCCAGTGTTACGGTCTTGCCACCGGAGTCGCTCGGTATGAAGAATCCATAGTCCTTGAAGGTCACGCGCACACTGTCCGCGCCGTGCTGCACGATGAAGAAACAACCTTTTTTCTGGCACACCTTCGCGATGCGTGCCGTCAACAGGATGTCCTTGTCCTCGTAGGCGGCGCGGTCGGCCAACAGTTCGCCAATTTCGATCGGCTCGGCCGCTGCCGGCAAAGGCGCCCCGAAAATCTCGTGCGTTTCGGTCACTGCGACCGGCTCGGAAAGACGCACGACTTCGGGGTCGTCCGCGACCCCGCTCTGAACGGCCAGCGTGGCGAGCATCGAAATGACCATCAACAGCTTTGTATTCATGTGAGGAGATGCTCCTTTTCAATTTTCATTTTCCAGGTTTCCGGCCCGCTCTTGTGCACCGAGTCGCCGTTGACGTCCACGGCCACGGTGACGGGCATGTCCTCCACCTCGAACTCGTAGATCGCCTCCATGCCCAGTTCGGGGAAGCCCAGCACCTTTGAGCCCTTGATCGCCTGCGAGACGAGGTAGGCCGCGCCGCCGACCGCCATCAGGTAAACGGCCCGGCTGTCCCGGATCGCCTCGATGGCCTGCGGGCCGCGCTCGGCTTTGCCGACCATGCCCATCAGGCCGGTTTCCTCGAGCATCGTGCGCGTGAACATGTCCATGCGCGTCGCCGTGGTCGGTCCGGCCGGCCCGACGACTTCTTCACGCACCGGGTCCACCGGGCCGACGTAGTAGATGAAGCGGTCCTTAAGGTCGACCGGCAGTTCTTCGCCTGCCGCCAGCATATCCACCATGCGCTTGTGGGCCGCGTCGCGGCCAGTCAGCATCTTGCCGCTCAGCAGAAGACTCTGCCCCGGTTTCCAGGACTTGATGTCCTCGCGCGTCACCGTGTCCAGGTCGACCCGCAGCACGTCACCGCCGGCCTCCCGGGTAATTTCAGGCCAGTCGTCGATACTGGGCGGCGAAAGCCTGGCCGGTCCGCTGCCGTCCAGGGTGAAATGCACGTGCCGCGTGGCCGCGCAGTTGGGGATGATGGCCACGGCCTTGTTGGCGGCGTGCGTGGGAAAGTCCTTCACTTTCACGTCCAGGACGGTGGTCAGGCCGCCCAGTCCCTGGGCGCCGATACCCAGCGCATTGATCTTGTCGTAGAGTTCGAGACGCAGTTCCTCGGCCCGGCTGGACGCGCCGCGCGCCTGCAATTCCTGGATGTCGATCGGCTCGAGCAGTGCTTCCTTGGCCAGCAGCATGGCTTTCTCGGCCGTGCCGCCGATGCCGATTCCCAGCATGCCCGGCGGGCACCAGCCGGCGCCCATCTGCGGCACCATGTCCAGCACCCAGTCCACCACGGAAACGGAGGGGTTGAGCATGGCGAACTTCGACTTGGCTTCCGAACCGCCGCCCTTGGCCGCCACGAACACTTCCAGCTTGTCCCCCGGAACCAGTTTGAAGTGAACGATACCGGGGGTATTGTCACCGGTGTTTTTCCGCTCCCCGTCAGGATCGGCCAGCACCGAGGCGCGCAGGGTATTGTCCGGGTGCTTGTAGGCGCGCCGGATGCCCTCGTTGACCATTTCCGTCACGTCCATGTCGCCTTCCCAGCGAAGGTCTCTGCCGACCTCGAGAAAAACGGTGACGATGCCCGTATCCTGGCAGATCGGGCGATGGCCCTGGGCGCACATCCGTGAATTGATCAGTATCTGGGCGATCGCATCCCTGGCCGCGGGATTGGCCTCTTTACGGTATGCCCGGTCCATGGCCTGGACGAAATCGAGCGGGTGGTAGTAAGAAATGAACTGCAGCGCATCGGCGATGCTGTCAATCAGGTCCTGTTGGCGAATTACGTTGCTCATGACGGTCCTCCGATTGGATTGTTCGAAGCATAGGACCCATTGAAGCAGGAGTCCATGAGCCAGATCGTGAAATTTCGAGGCATTCATTTTCTCCGCGCCGCCATAACTGTTAGCATCGAAAAAAATACCTAAAGGAACCATGAAACCGTGACCCAGGCAGACCAGGAAAGCACCATGCAAGCAGCCGACCCGAAGGACGATTCAAAACAGCAGGCAGAGGACGAGGCCGAAGCCCGGCTGCGGGCCGACCTGGAACAGCAAATCGAAATGATCGGCCCGGCCAAGGCCCTGAGAATCATCAGGAAATCAGGGATGGAGCGAAGCCTGAAACCCTTTCAGGCCGAGCTTATCCGCATGCAGAAGTATCTCGAGGAGACCAAGCGGCGGATGATCATTGTTTTCGAGGGCCGCGATGCATCGGGCAAGGGCGGTACGATTCGGCGCGTTACCCGGTACATGAACGAGAAGCACTACCGCGTCGTGGCGCTCGGAAAACCGACCGACGCGCAGCGCACCCAGTGGTTTTTCCAGCGCTACGTCGAGCAGTTTCCGCGCGGCGGAGAGGTCGTGCTGTTCGATCGCAGCTGGTACAACCGGGCGGTGGTCGAGCCTATCTTCGGCTTTTGCGCGCCCGAACAGTACCAGACCTTCATGAAGGGTGTCGTCGGCTTTGAGAAAGACCTGGTTCGGCAGGGCACGATCCTGATCAAGCTGTACTTCAGCGTGACCAAGGACGAACAGGCCTATCGTTTCGCCCGGCGCAAGAACGACCCGCTTCGGCAATGGAAACTGAGCGAGGTCGACCTGCAGGCGCAGGAACGCTGGGACGATTTCACCAACCAGAAGTACGAAATGCTCAAGCGCACGCATTCCAACCATGCGCCCTGGACCGTCATTCGCTCCAACGACAAGTTCCTGGCGCGCCAGAACGCGATGCGGGTAATTCTGAA
>JAZBPJ010000070.1:0-20984 GCA_036351575.1 Lysobacterales bacterium
TGAAAAATTACCAGTCGCGAACCATGCAGACGGGGCAGCGGACCTGGCCGCGGAAAAACTGCAGGCCGTTCCGGTCGGTCATTTCGGGGCTCGCCGGCACGACAACGATGGAAGCGCAGGTATCGCGCAGCGCCACGGCGAGGTCGTTGAAATCGCCCCCGTCGATCGCCCTGACCAATGCGGGTTTTCCGCCCGGCATTTCGCGCAGCAGCTCCCGCAGGGCATCCATCTTCACCTCCGGACCCGGCAGCAGAAGCACGTAGAGGCAGGACATGTCGCCACCGCAAAGCATCGCCGCCGCGCGCAGCGCCGACCTGCCCAGTCCAGGCTCGGTCAACAGAACGGCCACGCGCCGCTTTCCGCTGTGCTGCCCGTATTTGGTCAAGGCGGAAGAAATCGGCGGCCGTACCGGCTCGAAAGCTGTTATGTCAGCCTCGGCGATCACCTGTTGCAGCAATTCCACGGCGGATCCTGCCACGTCCCGAAAACTGTGCTCTGCACCCGTGTGCTCGGCCAGGACCGTCAGCGCCTGGCGCGCGGTTCGAATCCGCAGGGCCAGGGCCCGCTCGAACCCTTCGCCGTCGAATTCACGCACAGCAAAGGTCACGCGACACAATTCCTTGACGAACGGCAGTTCCGCGGCGTGCCGAACCGCCGCCTCGCGCATGAACATGCCCTGCAGCTCGACATCGCGATCAGCCAGGAGCAGGGGTCTCAGGCAGTCCAGCAGGAAACGGCTGGCGCCTCCCGGCCCGAGAAGCACCGCGATACGACGGACTGCAATGTCAGGAGCGTTCACCGTCTCGGTCCTCCCGCTTACCGAATGACCGCCGGGCATCGGCCAGCTGCGCCAGGCGATCCTGGACCTTTCGGTTGACGCTGCCCTCGGTGAACAGTCCGTCTTCGCCACGCACGCCCGCGGGCAGCCCGGTCAGCCGTTCCATCGCCTGGTCGATCCGGTCGACAGCGTACACGTTGAATTGCTCCGACTCGACGGCATCCACGACGTCGCGACGCAGCATCAGGTGCTTCACATTGGCCAGCGGTATCAGAACACCCTGGTCTCCGGTCAGCCCGCGGCGGCGGCAGATATCGAAAAAACCCTCGATCTTCTCGTTGACGCCGCCGATCGCCTGGATCCTGCCGTGCTGGTCCACCGAGCCGGTGATCGCCAGGGACTGCTTCAGCGGCACTTCGGCAAGCGCGGAAGCGAGCACGCAGAGCTCGGCAGCGGATGCGCTGTCACCGTCCACGCCGCCGTAGGACTGTTCAAAAACCAGGCTCGCCGACAACGACAGCGGCCGGTCCACGGCGTAGCGCGAGCGCAGGAATCCGCTCAGGATCAGAACGCCTTTCGAGTGCAGCGGCCCGCCGAGCTTCACCTCCCGCTCGATATCGATGACCTTGCCGGACCCCAGCGCGACCGTGGCCGTTATCCGCTGCGGCCTGCCGAAGGCCAGGTCACCCAGCTGCATCACGGCCAGGCCGTTGATCTGCCCCGTCCGCGCACCGGCCGTTTCCACCAGGAAAGTTTCGCGAATCAGTTCTTCCTGCATGCGGTCACGGACACGGCTGCCACGACGCACGCGCGCGTCGATCGCCAGTTGCACCTCGTCGGCGCCGATCAGGTCCCGGTCATTCTGAACGGCCCAGTAGTGGGCCTCGCGAACCAGGTCGATAGCGAAGTGAATATTGGAAGAAAGCCGCTCGCTGTCCCCGGCTTGCCGGGAAATTTCGTCCATCAGGCGCGCGACGGCATCCCGCTTGAGGTGCTTGAGGTCTTCGCGCCGTATCGTCGTGGCCAGCCAGCAAGAGAGTTCTTCCACGTTCGCCCGGCTGCGCACCATTTCGTCTTCGAAATCCGCCGGCACCTTGAACAGCTCGGAGAACTCCGGGTCGTATTCCTGCAGCAGGTAGTACCAGCGCCGCTCCCCGATCAGGATGACTTTCACTTCCAGGGGAATGGGTTCCGGATCCAGCGTGACCGTGCTGACGAAGCCCACCTCGTCCCCCAGCGACCGAATGTGCACTTCGCGGGATTTCAGGGAGCGCTTGAGTCCTTCCCAGGCCTGCGGGTAGGAAAGCAGTTTTTCCGCATCCAGCACCAGGTATCCGCCGTTGGCGCGGTGCAGGGAACCCGGCCGGATCAGGTTGAAATGGGTGACCAGCGAGCCGAACTCGGTCTCGTGCTCGATACGCCCGATCAGTTCGATAAAAGTCGGCTTTTCCACGAATACGACCGGCGCACCCTGCTCGCCGCTCCTGTTGACCAGGACATTGACGTCGTAGCGGCGCATCGGCCGGGAATCGTCCGGCTCGGGATTTGCGGCCTGCGGAACCGGTGACGGGGCTTCACGCGTCGGCAGGAACAGGGGAACGTTTTCCACGATATCGCGACGCATCCGGTCAAGGTGCCCGGTGACCGCCGGCAGGTCAGCGTATTTCTTCTTCAGGTCTTCCAGCAATTCGGCCACGGCGAGCCCGGCCACTTCGCGCTCGAGTTCCTGCACCTGCCGGCGCATCTCGCTGGCTTTCTTGGGCATCGCGCGCATCGCCGACTGCAGGCGCTTCGTCAGCGTGCCGATGTTTTCGTGAAATCGTTCCTGTTCTTCCTCGGGCAGCTTGTTGAACTCTTCCGGGCTGAGCGCCTCGCCTTCACGCACCGGCACGAACGCGAAGCCGGTCGGCGTCTGCACGACGCCCACGTCCTGCTTCTTCGCTTCTTCCTCCACCTCCCGAAAAACCGTTTCCTGCGCTTCCTTGAAAGATTCAGCGATGGACTCTCTCTGCGCCTGGAATTCCTCGCTTTCAAAGGCCGCGGGAATGCCGGTTTGCGCATCGGCGATGATCCGGCCGACATCCTCCTTGAATTCTCGACCGCGCCCGGGCGGCAGGGAAAGCGCCGTCGGCTCACGCGGATCGTCGAAGTTGTAGACGTAGCACCAGTCTTCGGGAACCGGCCGCTCCGCCGCTTTTTTCTCCAGGAACTGGCGCACGAATTCATGCCGGCCGCTGCCCGGACGCCCCAGCACGTAAACGTTGTGCCCGTCGACACTGATGCCGGTCGCGAAATGCATCGCTTCCAGCGCGCGTTCCTGTCCGGGAACCTCGATCAGGTCCTGGAGTTCGGCGGTGGTTTCAAAAGGAATATCGTCGGGAGCACTGTGCTGGCAGAGCGTTCCCGGCAGGAGCGGTTGACCTGGCGTAACTGGCATCGTTTTCTCGGCAGGATGGGTTCCTGCCTTCATTATAGACCTTTCAGGCCGGCCGCCCGAAACCTACTGCTTGCGATCGGGCTGGATTCTCCGGTTGGCCCGCTCCATCGCACGGGTCCAGGAAATTTCGTCCCCGACGCGGACCGCGCGCGCCAGGTCGTCGAGTACTTTGCGAAAACGTTCGACCACATCCCCGGTCATCGCATTGCCCTGCTGGATTTCGAAATACAGGTGCGGGTTCTCGGAAACGACCTTGGCCGCCACGCTGAGCTGTGCGTTGAAGGTGCTGGAAGAAATGCTGCGCAGCAGCGGCACAGCCTCGCCGCTTTCCGCCAGCGCACCGGCAAAAGCGATGTTGACCAGGTGAGACAGGCCCAGCACCCAGGCCATGACCTCGTCGTGTTCCGCCAGGCTCAGGTCCACGCAATCGGCCGCGGTGTGGGCGAACAGGGCCCGCGCCTCGGCCAGGGCTTCTCCGTGCCCGACGTCGCAGAACAGGATATGCCGCCCGGAAAGCCCGATTTCGTCGGGGCCGAACATGGGGTGAACCGAGCAAACCCGGCAGCCCGCATCCGCCAGCGCCTTGAGCCCGCTTTCCATCGGGCTCTTCAGGGAGCCGATGTCGAACACCAGGCCTCTTGGTTCCAGTTCGGCCAGGCGGTGCAGCACGGCGTTGGACGGCCGCAGCGGTACGGCGACCACAATCACATGGTAGTCGTCGATCACGCTTTCCCAGTCATCCACCACGTTGAACGGGGTTTCAGCCTGTACGGGGTCTGCCACGTCAACCGTGTAACCGACCGTATCGAGGTAGCGGGACATCCAGGCGCCCATGCGGCCCAGACCGCCGATCACCAGCGCGGGGGCGCCCTGGCCGTGACCCGAGCGGGCCAGCTGGTGCGTCTCCTGGTTGCCGATGGAATGGTGGATCAGGGTTTCCAGCACTTCACGCGCCAGGCGGGGTGACATGCCGTGCGATTCGGCCCGCTCCACGCCGCGCTCGATCACTTCGCGCTCGCGCTCGAAGTGGCGCAGGGGTGCGCCGGTCTTCAGCTTGTGATCGCTGATGGACTCCACGACCGCGAGCCGCTCCGCGATCAGGTCGATGATTCCGGTATCGATATCGTCGAGGCGGTCCCGCAACTGCCTGAGTTCGTCGGGGGTCAGCGGTGCATCCGTTGGCATGGCGAATCGTTCGTTTCTCGTTATCGAATCGCTGCATTCTAGGGCGATTCGCGGCGAGCGGCCACAAAAAACACCGATGCGGACAATAAAGGTAGCATCAGCGATTAATGGTGTAGACTTTTTGAAATCCAACGCCCGGCAAGCGCCTGGCACAGCGAAGAAGGACTCAACATGAATCAGCCTGCAAACGTCAGCACGGTTCGCACGGCCATCGAGATCGCGGTCAACCTGCTGCTGATTTTCGTCATCCTTTACTGGTGTCTCAACATCCTCAAACCGTTTATTTCCATCATCGCCTGGGCGGGGGTCATCGCGATCGCGATGTACAAACCGTTTCAGAAGCTCCAGTCCCTGCTCGGCGGCAGCAGGAAACTCGCCCTGCTGCTGTTCACGGTTTTCGGGCTGGCCACGGTGATTGTCCCCGCTGTTCTGTTTGTCGGATCCATCATCGACAGTGCACAGAGCATCACTTCTTCGCTGGAATCCGGCGATATCGACATCCAGCCGCCGTCCGAAAACGTCAAGGACTGGCCGCTGGTCGGTGATCGCGTTTATACAAACTGGTCGCAGGCCGCCACGAATTTCGAAGACTGGCTGGAAAATAATGCGGACCTGCTCAAGGGAATTACGGGCGGATTACTTTCCCGGGCTGCCGACCTCGGCCTCGGCATCGGAGTCCTGCAATTCATCATCTCGACCCTGATCGCGGCGGCTTTCCTGGCCAATGCGGAGACCATTGTCAGGGGCCTGGCCCGGCTGTTCCGCCGGCTTGTTGGCGACGATGGCGAAAACTTCATGAAACTCTCCGGCGCCACCGTCACCTCCGTGGCTGTCGGCGTGCTGGGCATCTCTTTCATCCAGTCGTTTCTGGCCGGTGTCGGCATGATGGCCGTTGGCGTGCCGGCCGCCGGAATGCTCGCGCTCGTCGTGCTGGTGCTGTGTATCGCCCAGCTGCCGCCCTGGCTGGTGCTGTTTCCCGTAATCGCCTACGTTTTCTCGGTGGAATCGACCAGCGTCGCCAGCGTTTTCGCCGTCTGGGCGATCGCCGTCTCGTTCCTGGACATGGTGCTCAAACCGATCTTTCTGGGGCGCGGCGTCGAGGCACCGATGCTGGTCATCCTCCTGGGCGCCATCGGCGGCATGCTGATGTCCGGAATCCTGGGGCTGT
This sequence comes from Lysobacterales bacterium, assembly GCA_036351575.1. Taxonomy (GTDB): domain Bacteria; phylum Pseudomonadota; class Gammaproteobacteria; order Xanthomonadales; family SZUA-36; genus JABDPF01. The sequence continues at coordinate 5,569 of JAZBPJ010000070.1, forward strand.
TTGTCGGCGCCGTTGTCCTGGCGCTGGGCTACAAGCTGTTTGAAGCCTGGCTCACCATGCACGACGAGGACCCGGAAGCGGAAGAGGCGAAAACCTGAAGGAGCGATAACCGTGCTTTCCAACATTCTTCTCGGGCTGGCGGTGATGATCGTGAACCTGGGCATCCTGGTCGTGGCGATCGCCATGCTGCTCCGTTTCGTGACCCGTCGCCTCGAAGCCGAAACCGTGCTGCCGGGTATCATGAGCGACGTGACGGCGCTCGCGGCCATGTTGGGCATACTGATGCTGGGCCAGGCCTTCATGTTCACGTCCTGGGCGCTGCTGTTCATCTGGCTGGGCGAATTCAGTGACTTCGCTACCGCTTTTTACCACTCGGCGGTCAATTTCACCTCGTTGGGGTACGGCGACATCGTGATGAGCGAAGAACACCGCCTGCTCGGTGCACTCGAGGCGGCGAACGGCGTGATGATGCTCGGCCTGGCGACCGGGGCCATTCTCGCCGTGATGAACGGACTGTTCAGCCGGCGCGGACACATGTCTGACCTCAGGAAAAAGATCATGCAGGACAATTGACGTCGGCCGATGGTATCGATTCGCCATGCAACCATTGCTCTTGTCGCCGGCGCCGCGGCCTTGCTGACCGCGTGCACCGCCGTTGGGCCGGACTTCGAGAAACCCATTGTGGAACTGCCCCCGGACTGGTCAGCAGAATCGAAAGCGGGCGGCCTCGAGACCGGGCCGCAGCAGCAAGTCGAATGGTGGCGGGTTTTCGATGACCCGGTGCTGGATCTTCTCGTTGAACGGGCCCGGCTGCACAACAACACGCTGGAAATCGCCGCGCTTCGCATCCTGGAAGCGCAGGCCCAGCTCGGCATAGTCACCGGCCAGAAGTACCCGCAGGTCCAGGCAGCAGCAGGCCAAGCGACCTATGTTTCGCCGCCCGGCAGCGGCGCGGCTGCCTCCAACTTCTGGCAGCTGGGGCTGGGCGCGACGGCATCCTGGGAAATCGATTTCTGGGGCCGCTACCGGCGCGGCATCGAGTCGGCCGATGCTGCTTACCTGGCCTCCGTCGCGGCCTATGACCAGGCGCTCATCATCCTGACCGCCGCAGTCGTCGACCTCTATCTCGTGGTGCGCGCCACCGAGGAACAGCTTCGCATTGCCAGGGAAAACGTCGCCATCCAGCAGCGCAGCTACGAGATCACCGAGGTGCTTTACCGCAACGGCGCCGACTCGGAACTGGACATGCAGCAGGCGCAAACCCTGCTGCTCAGCACGAAAGCGACCATCCCCGGCCTGGAAACCGCGCTCGCCCAGGCCCAAAACGCCCTGAGCGTTCTGCTTGGCCAGGCGCCCGGCGCGCTTCGGGACGAACTTGCCCGGGGCAGCGGTATTCCGGGAATCCCCGACCGGGTGGCTGTCGGCGTTCCCGCCGACATGCTGAGACAGCGCCCGGACGTGCGGCAGGCCGAATACACGGCCATGGCGCAGAACGCGCTCATCGGCCTGGCCGAGGCGGACCTCTACCCGAGCTTCTCCCTCAGCGGCTCGATCGGATTGACCTCGACCACCGCCGGTGATTCCGACTTCGGCGACCTGTTCAGCTCGGATGCGTTTTCCTGGTCCGTGGGGCCATCTTTCATCTGGCCGTTCCTGAACTACGGGCGCATCAAGAACAACGTGCGCGTACAGGACGCCCGCCTGCAGCAGGCGCTGGTCGCCTACCGCGAGACGGTGCTGCAGGCTGCCCGCGAGGCCGAGGACGCGATGGCGAGCCTGATCGGCTCAAGGCAGCAGCACGCCATCCTGGAACAGTCCGTCAAATCGGCGCTGCGCTCGAACGAACTGTCCGTTTTGCGCTACTCGGAAGGTTATTCAGACTACGAGCGCGTGTTGAATGCACAGCAGGCCCTGTTCAGGGAGCAGCAGCGCTACATCGTCAACCGGGGCGACATGGTGCGCAACCTGGTCGCCCTGTACAAGGCGCTAGGCGGCGGCTGGGAGAACCGCGCTGATCTGCCCGGCCTCGATCCAGAGACGGTAGAGCAGATGCGAGAACGCACCGACTGGGGCGAGTTGCTCGATACCCCGCAATGATGCAGCAACAAGCCGCTCAAAACCCGAATCAGGAAAGGGAAAGATGAACCAGAAATCGAACGATAACCAGGCAGCCGAACATTCGGCCCAAATGAACCCGCCTGCCGCCGACCGGGCGAAGGACCCGGTCAGGCGCTGGACGATCATCATCCTGGCCGTCTGCGTCGCCCTGGTTTCCTGGTACCTGCGGGCCGACCGGGTGACCCCGATGACCTCGCAGGCACGGGTCCACGCGCGCGTGGTCCCGGTAGCGCCCGAGGTATCCGGCACGGTCTCTTCGGTCTCGGTCGCCAACAACCAGGTCGTCGAGGCCGATCAAACCCTGTTCGTCATCGATGGTGAACGCTACGAACTGGCCGTGCAGCAGGCGGAGGCGGTGCTCGAGCAGGCCTACCAGGCACTCGGCGCGGCCGAGTCCAACATCAAAGCCGCCCAGGCAGCGCTGGACTCCGCCACCGCGGGCATGGAGCGGGCGCGACTGGACACGGAGCGCATGCGGCGCATTCGTGAACAGGACCCCGGCGCCATTTCTCAGCGCAGGCTGGAATCCGCGGAAGCGTCCTACGCCCAGGCCAGGGGCAACGTGGAAGCATCGCGCGCCAACCTGCAGGCCGCCATCGAACAGCGCGGCAAGACGGGTGACGATAACGCCGCGGTGCTGCAGGCCCGCTCGGGACTCGACAATGCGCGCCTGAACCTGGAGCGCTCAATCGTTCGCGCCCCCGAAAAAGGCGTCGTCACCGGCGTTCAGCTGGACAAAGGCAGTTTCGCTGCGGCCGGACGGCCACAGCTGACTTTCATCGCGACGCACAACATCTGGGTGCAGGCTGACTTCAAGGAAAACAACCTCGGTAATATCGACCCGGGCGACGAGGTGGCCATGGTGTTCGATGTGCTGCCCGGCCGGGTCGTGCGGGGTACCGTGCGGGAAATCGGCTTTGGCGTCGACGTCGGCGATCCGCCGCTCGGCAAACTGCCGACCATCCGGAACGACAAGAACTGGCTGCGCTCGGCTCAGCGCTACCCTGTCCTGGTCGACTTTGAGCTGCCGACCGACAGGAACGCCAAAACCCGGGTGAAAGTCGGCTCGCAGGTCACGGTGGTCGTCTACACCGGCGCCCACCCGGCTTTCAATCTCCTGGGCCGCCTGGTGATGCGGCTGCGTTCCCTGCTGGAATATGCCTACTGAAGCCGCTGCCGCAGCGGGGGTGACAGCGGCTCGTTCCGTTGCTTCGCGCCGTATCCTGAGGCTGGCGCTGGGCACCGGACTGTGCCTCCTGTTTTCCCAGGCCGTCGCCTGGCCCCTGTCCTTTATCGCGCCGGTATTGACGCTGGTCATCCTCGGCCTGCCGCTGCCGCCGCCGGGACTTAAAAAATCCATCGTTTTCGTGCTCGCCATGGTCGCACCGATGCTCGTCGGGGGCTGGATTCTGCTGCCCTTCCTCGAGCACATGCGGGCCGCCGGTATCCTGCTGGTCGCGCTGGGACTGTTCTATACCTTTTACTACACCGCTCGCGGCGGCCAGCCGGTGATCGGCACCTTCATGACGATCGGCCTAACGGTGATCGTGACTGTCGGCAGTATCAGCAGCGAAATCATGATGATGCTGGTCCAGGGGCTGGCCGTTTGCGCAGCCGTCGCCCTGGTGTTCGTGCACATCGCCCACGCCCTGCTGCCGGACTCACCCCGTCAAGCGCTGTCCGCGAAAAATCCCGGGACGCCTCCGTCCGACCCGGCATCCGCTGGCCGTCGCGCCCTGCGTTCGCTGGCGATCGTATTACCGGTGGCGCTGGTGTTTTTATTCATGAGCGGAAGCCCCGCCTACACGGTGGTGATGATCAAGGTCGCGACCATGGGTCAGCAGGCCACCGCGGACCAGAGCCGGACCATGAGCCGCTCGCTCCTGGAATCCACCCTGTGGGGCGGCCTGGGCGCCGTGGTCTCCTGGAACCTGCTGTCTGTCTGGCCTTCCCTGCTGTTCTACACCCTGCTCATTACACTGGCTGCGCTGTTTTTCGGGCGCTGGATATTTCGCGGCCAGGCGCTGCACCGAAAGGCCCAGATGGGGTCTTACGCTTTCCTCACGATGGTGGTCATCCTGGCGCCGGCCGTACTGGACGGGGCCGGCAGCTCGGGGGCCGGGTCGGCTTTCTGGAGCCGCCTTGGGCTGTTCGTTCTGATCGCGGTATACGGCACGGTCGCGGTACGCGTATTCGACGCATTCTGGCCGGGGCCGGCACGGGATTCGACGGTCTGAGGCCGTTGCCGTCATTCGGCATTTTTCTTGACCCAGGTTCTTGCCCTGCGCGAACCTAGGCCGAATAATCTTGCCTTCTCAAGGAGGGTACGGCGGTGTCATACAACCTCAGGAATCGCAGTTTTCTCAAGCTCAGGGATTTCAGCAAGCGGGACGTGGAATACCTGCTGGACCTCGCCCGTGACCTCAAGCGCGCCAAGTACGGCGGCTACGAGGAGCAGAAACTCCGCGGCAAAAACATTGCCCTGATTTTCGAAAAAGCGTCCACGCGCACGCGCTGCGCTTTCGAGGTGGCCGCCTACGACCAGGGCGCCAACGTCACCTACCTCGACCCCGAGAGTTCCCACATCGGCAAAAAGGAATCCATCCGGGACACCGCGCGGGTGCTGGGCCGGATGTACGACGCCATCGAGTACCGCGGACATTCCCAGGAAATCGTCGAAGAACTGGCCGCCTGGGCCGGTGTGCCGGTCTACAACGGCCTGACCAACGAGTGGCATCCGACGCAGATGGCGGCGGACCTGATGACCATGCGTGAGCACAAGCCGGCGCCCTGGCATGAAATTTCCTTCTGTTATCTGGGCGATGCCCGCAACAACATGGGCAATTCGCTGATGATCGCGGGCTGCCTGATGGGCATGGACGTGCGTATCGCCGCTCCGAAATCCCTTTGGCCCGACGAGGGGCACATCGCCTGGGCGCGTGAACTGGAAAGCGTCAGCATGGGAAAACTGACGCTGACCGAAGATCCTGCCGAAGGCGTGCAGGGCGCGGATTTCATCCACACGGACGTATGGGTATCGATGGGTGAAGCGCCGGACGCATGGGCCGGGCGGATCGAACTGCTCAAGCCCTACCAGGTCAACCGCGCGATCATGGCGGCATCGGGCAACCCGCGCGTCAAGTTCATGCACTGCCTGCCCGCCTTCCACAATCTGGAAACGGAGATCGGACGCGAAATCCACGACACGTTCGGCCTCGATGCGATGGAAGTGACCGAGGACGTGTTCGAGTCACCGGCCGGCATCCAGTTCGAGCAGGCGGAAAACCGCGTGCATTCGATCAAGGCCATACTGGTTGCGACGCTGCATGGCTAGGCACAAGCAACCCATCGTCATCGCCCTGGGCGGGAACGCCCTGCTGCGGCGCGGGCAGGTACTCAACGCCGAGAACCAGCGCGACAACATCCGCATCGCCGCGCAGCAGCTCGCCGTGGTTCACGAGCACCACAGCCTGGTGATCGCGCACGGCAATGGCCCGCAGGTCGGCCTGCTGGCGCTGATGGACGCCCACTACGAGGCCGTCGATCCCTACCCGCTGGACGTGCTCGGCGCCGAGACCGTCGGCATGATCGGCTACATGATCGAGCAGGAACTCGGCAACATCATTCCGCCCGACGATCACATCGTGACCGTCCTGACCCAGATCGTGATCGACCCGAAAGACAAGGCGTTCCAGAATCCCACCAAGCCGGTGGGCCCCGTGTACGAACGCGAGGAAGCGGAACGCCTGCAAAAGGAAAAAGGCTGGAGCATCGCGCCGGACGGGCCATATTACCGGCGCGTGGTGGCCTCGCCCGAGCCGCAGCGCATCATCGAGATCGACGCGATACGGCTGCTCGTCGACGAGGGCATCGTCGTGATCTGCGCCGGCGGCGGAGGTATCCCGACCGCATACAGGGGCAACAAGCTGTACGGTGTCGAGGCGGTGATCGACAAGGACCTGGCCGCCGGCCTGCTGGCGCGCAGCCTGAACGCCGAAAAGTTCGTCATGCTCACCGACGTCGCCAACGTCTATGTCGACTACGGCACGGACAAGCAGCGCGCGATCATCGCCGCGCATCCCGATGCCATGGAAGAGTTCTCCTTTGCCAGCGGTTCGATGGGCCCCAAGGTCAAAGCCGCATGCCGCTTTGTGCGCGAAACCGGGCGCAGCGCAGCAATCGGCCGCCTGCGCGACCTTCGGGACGTCGTGGCCGGGCGGGCCGGTACGCTTATTTCCAATGCCGTGGAAGGCGTTCGATACGCCGAACCGGGTGACGGCTAACGCTCGATGGTGTAGCTGACGTCGACACCCGTCTGGCGCTCGCCCGACGTTCCCATGACGCCCCAGCCGCGTCCGAGATCGTAACGCACGGAGATCACGCTGCTGTTGTCGAATACGCCGATGCCGTAACTGACGAACACGCGTGGCGCGATGTAGGTTCCTACGCTGACCGCGCCTGAACCGCGTTCCATGTTGAAATCACTGCCTGTCACAAGCAGTGTCTGTGCTCTCTCCCGGGACGTCATTGGCGTGGTGTAGGGTTCCAGTTGGGGGCGCCTCAACGTACCCGTTATCCAGAGTCCCGCGCGACGAACTTCCGAGTTTCCATAGATTTCACGTTCGGCGCGAATGTTCAGGTGCGGGTTGTCAGCGGGCACACCGGGGAAGCCGATCCTGCCCTCGGTAATCTCGAGCCGCTGTCCAAACGCAAGCACCAGGCCGCTGAGGCTGTAAGCACCGGTCGCCACCGGAATGACCGGGCCGCTCCATTCGAATCGCGCCTGCCCGCTGACGTCCGCCTCGGCCACCGAGAGGTCAACCTCGACCTGGTCCCCCGCCACGACATCCAGCTGACCGTACACGTCGATGCGTCGCGGTTTGCCGTTGGCAAGCTGGCTTTGCGGCGGGGCGCCGGCAACGATTACGACGTCCGGGCTTTCCACAACCCGCGGAGCGGGAAGGACCGAGGGCGCCAGGCGCGCCGACGGAATGACGATCTGCCCATCGATATGCAGCGCAGCTTCATGCCACGACAGGCGAAAATCGGGATTGGTCACCAGCCGCAGGTCGCTGCTGTCAAACAGCACCAGGTCTTTGCCGGTGACGTCGAGCTGAACCGATGGCGCGTAAGGCTTGCTCAGGTCGATGAGCCCCTCGAGGTGCCCCTCGCCTTTTTGCGTCTTGAACTCCCCCGCCAGGCTGGTACGGCCGCCGCCGTCGGCTTGCCCAGAGAGTTGGACATCCGACAGCACCAACCCGCTGGCGGCGTGCCGAACGTAACCGTCGGTCAGCGCCAGCCGACCCTGAAGCAATGGACGCCCCAGTGTACCTAGTACGCTCATGTCGACATCGAGTTCGCCCCGGATTTCGTCGGCCACCGGCAGGAATATGGCCAGCGCGTCGAGATCATCGAGGTCCGCGAAGAGACGGCCCGAAACGGGCGCATTCAAGCCATCGTCGAGTTGCCCGCTTTCGAAATCCAGGTCGATCCATCCCTGGTCGACGATCGAAAGATCGAACGTACCGGCCGTGATGGCCCCGTCTTCCATGCGCAGGCCGATCGTACCCTCGCCGGTAGTGAATATCGCTTCCTTCTCCATCTGGAAGCGGACCGCTCCCGGCGAAAGTGTCAACCGTGCATCCACCTCCAGGCCGGTTGCCGGCGATTTTCGCAGCGTGGCATTACCGGCCAGCGACTGGGTGAACTCAAAATCACCGCCGAAACCGCTGACCAGGCTGAGCGGAACCCGGTCCAGGGCGGCGCCGGCGAGCAGCCCGGAGTCTTTTGACCACTCGCCGTCCAGGCAGGCGCGCGCCCTGCCGGCAACTTTCAGGCAAGCCGTTCCAAGCGCCAACCGCTCCAGCGAAGCTTCGAGCGGGGCGCCCTGCTCGAGCAGCAGCATTTCGTCCGGGCCGGACTCCAGCAGTAGCGAATCGAGACGGCCCAGCCAGCGCCATGCCGGCCAGGCGTCCCCTGTGTTCTGCACAGCCCCCGGCAGGCGGGCCGACAAGCGGTAGCCTGAACCACGGACCTGCAGTTCGAAATCCTGTCGCTCACGCCCGATATCCGCGGTGATGACAGCTGCATCCAGGTGAAACTCTCCGATGCCGGCTCCCGTGAACTGCGCCCGCAAAACGCCCAGCTGTTCCGGCCCCTTGCCCGGTTCGCCGGCAACGTGTACCCCATCCGCCCGGTAGTCACCCCATGCGAGACCGCTGCCTTCCAGGTCAAGCTCGAGCTGCGGAAAATCCTCGCCGGAAACCAGGCGTCCCGTGCCTTGCAGGCGCCCGGTAGCTTTGGGCAGAAAATCCTGCAGTTCGGGCACGTCCGCTTCGAACAGGATGCCTTCGTTGCGGTCGAGGCTGCCGTTCAGCCTGACGCTCGAACCCGACGACTGCAGAATGAACTCCTCGAACGCCAATTCATCCCTTCGATAACGCATGCGGCCGTTCGCCGTGACCGTTCTTGTATCGACGTCGGCGCGAAGGTCTTTCGCAACCAGAAGAAACTCTGCCGGGTCGAGGCCGCCGGCAAGGGTGAGCCCGCCGCTCAGCACGGCTCCCCATTCCGGGAAAAGCGGCCCCGTGGCGACCCGTTCCATCTCTATGCGGGCCTCCAGGGCGCTCGGTTCGGACCAGTCGTAGCGGCCTTCACCGGCGATTTGTCCGCCAAGCACCCAGGCCTCGGGCACGACGACCCTGGCCCCTTTCCTGTCGCCCTCGGCACGGAAAGAAAGCTCGCCTGCCGCAATGCCCGGCGCCGCCAGTTCAGCGGAACCTTCCATCCCCCAGTCGTCGATCCAGCCGGTCAACTGCAGCTGCCCCGTACTGCTCTCGACCTGCACCGCTTCGCGGTCGAGCGGCCAGGTGAAATCACGCCACTCGAGCCGCCCTGCGAACCGGGCATTCTCCAGGTCCATCTCGCCGACAGCCGTCAGCTCGAACCGGTCCAGAACGGCCAATCCGTCAATGATCAAACGATACGCGCCGTACGTGCCGCGCAATTTGGCAGACCCCTCGATCCGCAGGGGTTCGGAGACATCCTCCAGCGCCAGGCCGTATTCGCCGTCCGCATCGAGCTCGACTCGAAACGGCCGCGACAGGGCGACCTGGCCACCCAGGTCCAGGCGTCCATCCGGCAGCACCAGCCCGACCTGCCGTAGCGACAGCTTCTCGTGCGCCGCAGCGGAGGCGGTGACGCTGTTCGCGTGAAAGTGCGTTTTACCCGCCGCGTCGCTGACCGTGAGTCCCGCCACGTCGAGTCGCTCCAGTTCGACCGGAAACGGCAGGCCCAGTGACTCCGGCAATTCACCTTCCTCACCACCGGGGGCCATATCCGGGATGGTGACATGCAAGCCAACTACCTTCAGGAAGCGAACATGCAGGCGCAGGGGCCCAAGCCGAGGTGACAGCGCCAGGGCGAGCCGATCGGCTTTCACGCTGATGCCCTCGCCCTCGAAGCGCGGTTCGATCAGCGTCACTCCGCCGGAAAGATCGCCCTCGTAAGCCGCGAATTCCAGGCCGGGCGCCTGGTCGCTGACGGCGCGGATCACCCAGCCCGCGCCGGTTTCCGTCTGCAGCGTCACGAAGACCAGGGATGCGCCCAGCAGCAGCAACATCAGCAGCGCCGCGAGAACGATTTTCAGCCCGCGGCTCATAACAGCGAAACCCCGATGGTGAAATGAATGCGCCAGGGCCGGTCGGGCAGGTCCAGCGCCTGGGCCAGGTCCACGCGCACCGCGCCCACGATGGAATACCAGCGCACACCGATACCCGCACCTTTCTTGAGCCCGGCCTCGCCCCAGTCATTGAAAGCGTTGCCCGCGTCAAAAAACGCCGCGAGGGACCAGTCTTTCAGAATCTGGCGCTCGATCTCTATGCTGGCGGCGACGATGTTGTTGGATCCGATGTTGTTGTCGCTCAACGTTTCGAAACCGTAGCCCCGCACGCTGGTGCTTCCACCCGCTTTGAAGCGGTAAAGGTTCGGCAACTCCGTGACGGAAACGACCAGCGGCTGATTGTCCACGATCACCTCCACTTCCCTGACCTGTGCATCGCTGTAACCGAGCTCGCCCCGGGCCAGGAGTTTCCAGCCTGCGCCGAGCCGGACCGACCAGTGGGCCGAAAGATAGGCCTGCACGAAGTTGAAATCAGAACCCCAGGCGTCGTTCGAAACGAATCCCCACGACCTTACCTGCTCGACGGTGCTTTCGAAACCCTGCCCGCTGGTATTCGACATGTCGTATCCCAGTCCCAGGGAAAGGTTGCGGCTGGTCTCGCCCAGCACCGGTGCAACGGTTCGCGTAACACTCTCCGCGCTGGCCGTGTAATCGAGATTCTCGTCGAGGTATTCCAGAAACAGTGTTTCGAACCACTGCCGCCGCCCCCGGTCGCGGTCCAGCACGCTGACGTGACCCAGGCGCAGCGAATGATCGGCGATATCCACGTCACCCAGGTTATAGAGCGTCTCGTCATCGAAACGGTCCCGGATTTTTGGCGTCTCGCTCTCGCGCTTGAGCAATGCACCGGCGCTCCAGAACCGGCGTGCGCGTGATGAGCGGGGTATCCGGTAATTTGCGCGCACGTGATACTCATCGTTGTGCTCCTGCCAACCCATGGCCAGGGAGAAACTGTCGCCGCGTTGCGAGACGAGGTGGCGGTTCCAGCTCAAAAGGGTCCGGGCGCCGGTATCGCTGCCCATGCCGATCGTACCCTGCCAGGTATTGGGTGGCCTGGGTTCCAGGCGCACATCGAGATCGACCCGCGGCGGCAACTCCTCCAGTTTCCGGTCCTCCGTGATCTCGGCATTCCGAAAGTAGCCGGCGCGCCAGAGATCGACGCGAAAACGCTCAAGCTGCCAGGCATCGTAGGGGTCGCCGGAGCGGAACCTGGGAAGTTTTTCCAGGATGTAGGGAAAAACCTGCTCCTGGTGAAACCGGACTTCGCCCATCACGGCCCGGGGCCCGGTATCGAGTTCGAGTTCCAGCCGGGCTTCGTTGCGTTCCAGATCCAGCGCGATACGGTGCCGCGTGAAAGAAGCCAGCAGGTAGCCGCTGTCAGAAGCGATGTCGAGGGCGCGCTGTTTTTCTTTTTCCCATGCCGTCTGATCGAGCTTTCGCCCTGCGGTCAGCGGCCAGGCGCTACGCCAGGAGACGAGCCCGGGCAGGCCGGCGCCATCGCCGCTGAGCACGACCTCGGCCGCTACGATCCGCACCGGAGGCCCGGCCTCCACATCGATGGCCAGTCGCCAGGTCGCATCTTCGAGTTGTTCGATCGTCACTTCGGCAGCCGCCTGGTAATAACCAAAAGGCCGCAGGGCCGCCAGTGCCCGGTCCTTTGCCTCGCGTCGCATGCGCTCCTGTCTTCGCGGCGTCAACCGGCCAACCCCGGTCAGCCGGAACGGCTTGACGGATGTCTCCACGTTGCCCCTGAGCGGTTCCTCCAGCCCCCGCACGACCACTTCCATCGTGCTGGCCCCGGCCGGGTCGGCCATGAACGCGAAAAGGAGGGCGCACACGGCGAGCAGCACGGTTCCGTTGCGGCCTTTTTTCGCTATCACTGACATGCGTCCGATTGTCTCACGAAACCTTCGAATTCACTTTCGCGCCGCACGCTGTAGAATGGATTGGCCCAAACCAAGAAGAACCTCGCGGGAGACTCCCTCTGAAACTCCATACCAAGATCGCAATGGGTCTGGTTCTCGGCGCACTGACCGGGGGCCTTTGCAACGCGCTTTTCGCCGGACATCCCTGGCTCCTGTTCGTATCGGACAACATCATGTACCCGGCGGGGCAAATTTTTCTTCGCATGCTGTTCATGACCGTGGTGCCGATCGTATTCACCTCGATCGCCCTGGGCGTGGCCGGCATCGGCGACATGAAAACGCTTGGCCGTCTCGGCGGACGGACCTTCGGCTATTTCGCCCTGTCGACGCTGATCGCCGCCACCATCGGCCTGACGCTGGTCAACACCATCAAGCCGGGCGCGGGACTGCCCGAGGAGACCCGGGACGAACTGATGGAGCGATTCGCGAGCGGCGCGGAAGGCATGGCATCTTCCGGCCCGCCGGATTTCGGCATCAGCACCTTCGTCAACATCGTTCCGCGCAACCCGGTCGCAGCCGCCGCGGACATGGACATGCTGGCGCTGATCTTCTTCGCCCTGATCTTCGGCGCGGCGCTGACAATGATCTCAAAAGAACGCTCGGAACCCGTGATCCGGGTCCTTGAAGGGATCGGCGACGCCATCATCGCGATCATCAACTGGGCCATGAAGCTGGCCCCGTATGGCGTGTTCGGGCTGATTTTCGTGATTACGTCCCAGTTCGGCTGGGGCATCCTGACCCAGCTCGGCATGTATGTTTTCGTGGTGCTGCTGGGGCTCGCGCTGCATGCGGCCTTCGGCATATCCAGCCTGGTCCGGATATTCGGACGCATGAACCCGCTTCAGTTCTGGCGCTCGATCGGCGCGCCGTTCATCACTGCGTTCTCGACCAGTTCCAGCATGGCGACCCTGCCGACTTCGATCGCGACGGCCGAGGAAAGACTCGACGTTCAGCCGAAAATCGCCGGCTTCGTGCTGCCGCTGGGCGCCACCATGAACATGAACGGCACGTCCCTGTTCGAAGGCGTGACCGTGCTGTTTCTCGCCCAGGTGTTCGGTGTCGACCTGTCCATCGGACAGCAGGTCATTGTCGTTGTGCTGGCCGTTCTGACCGCGATCGGCGCAGCCGGCGTTCCCGGCGGTTCATTGCCCCTGATGATGCTGGTGATGGCCACCGTGGGCGTGCCGCCGGAAGGCATCGCCATCGTGCTGGGCGTCGACCGCATCCTGGACATGAGCCGCACCACGCTGAACGTCTGCGGCGATATCTCGGCCAGCGTCTACACCGATCGCATCGATCGCGAACTGGAAGGACTGCCTCCGGCACAACCGGGTGAGGACCGCAGCCAGCGGGTGGACTTCGACTAGGGCCCGTTCACACTGGCTGAAACGGCGCCGGTTGATGGCCGTGTTGGAGGAATACTCAATTGGCATTTGACCGCTTGGACCGATGGTTTGGGTTGACTCCTGGCCAGCGGCCCCTGCGGGGCTGTCTTCGCATTCAGTCCGCATGCACGGGGCCGTTTCGCGGTAATCCCGCTCCCCCTATTCAGGTCAATTGCCCGATTCCGAATCCACGTAAAATAGCCCCATGAACCATTTCACCGGGGCACGAACGTGAAAAAAATCATCGAATGCGTACCGAATTTCTCCGAAGGACGCGACCTTTCCGTCATCAAGCAGATCACCGACGTCATCGAGTCCGTTCAGGGCGTGCAGCTGCTGGACGTCGATCCCGGTGAGAGCACCAACCGCACCGTCGTCACCTTCGTCGGCGAACCCGGACCGGTCAAGGAGGCTGCCTTCAGGGCCGTGCAGAAAGCGGCCGACCTGATCGACATGTCCAGGCACAGCGGCGAGCATGCCCGCTTTGGCGCCACGGACGTCTGCCCCTTCGTGCCGGTCGCCAATGCGACGATGGAGGATTGCGCTGAAATTGCCCGTGAAGTCGGCAAGCGCATCGGCGAGGAACTGGGCATACCGGTGTACCTGTACGAGCATGCCGCGGCGACGCCGGAACGCCGCAACCTGGCGACCGTGCGATCGGGAGAGTATGAAGGCCTGGCCAAGAAGCTTGCGAAACCGGAATGGAAACCCGATTTCGGCCCCGCCGAGTTCAACGCGAAATCCGGCGCCACGGCGGTCGGCGCACGGGAGTTCCTGATCGCCTACAACATTAACCTGAATACCACCGACCGGCGCTACGCCAACGAAATCGCCTACGAAATCCGCGAACGCGGGCGCTGGAAACGCGAAGGAAACACCGAGCCGTTCTATTACAAGGGCGAGGTCGTCTATTTCGAGGACGGGCGCTTCCCGGACGGCAACTCGGACTTCGTCGCCTCGAGCTTCGACGAACTGGCATCGCACTACGAGTCGGCCTACGGAAAAAACCTGCGGGAGCGCCTGGAATCGATCGGCCTCGACCCGGAGAACCTCAGCGGCCGGCCGGTTTATAAAGACGGCATGTTCACGCACCTGAAGGCCATCGGCTGGGTAGTCGAGGACTACCAGTGCGCACAAATCTCGATCAACCTGACCGACTACAAGGTCACCTCCATGCACCACGCGGTTGATGCTTCACGTGAGTTGGCCGCCCAACGTGGCATCGTTGTCACCGGCTCCGAGGTCGTCGGCGTCGTGCCCTTCGACGCGATGCGGCAGGCAGGGCGCCATTACCTGAGAAGAATGATGAAATCGACGGGCATCCCGGCGCGCGACATCGTCACCACCGCCGTGCAATCCCTCGGGCTGGCCGATGTCGCCCCCTTCGACATCGACAAGAAAGTCATCGGCATGCCGGAGCAGGATGGGCCGTTGGTCAACATGAAGGTCGTGGAGTTCGTGGACGAAGTTTCACGCGACACACCCGCACCCGGCGGCGGATCCATCGCCGCTCTTGCCGGCGCAATCGGTTCGGCACTGGCATCGATGGTCGTCAACCTCTCCGTCGGCAAAAGCGAGTACGACGATCAGTACCAGGGCCTGTGCGAACTGGCAGAACGCGCGCAGGACATCAAGGACCTGCTCGTTCGTGCCGTGGACGAGGATACCGAGGCCTTCAATGGCGTGATCGCGGGCATCCGCATGCCCAGGGACACGGAAGAACAACTCGAGGCCCGGGCGGCCGCGATCGAGGCCGGTTACAAGGCGGCCGCGAAGGTTCCCCTGCAGACCGCCAAGCTGTGCCGCGAAGTGCTGGACCTGTGCGAGCGCGCAGCAGATATCGGCAACGAGGCGGTAATGAGCGATGCCGGCGTCGGCGCGCTGATGGCGCGGGCCGGCGTGCAGGGCGCGATCCATAACGTGCGGATCAACCTGCCCCATACCCACGACGCGGAGTTCATCGAAGCCATGCAGCGGGAACTCGGCACGCTGCTGAGCGAGTCACGGGAAATCTGCGAGGCAATCCAGGACAAGGTGGAAGCGGGTTTTTCACACTGAGCCGGAACCGGAGTCGGAGCAGTTGTGAAAAAACCGGGGTCAGAGTAGCTCAGCTACTCTGACCCCAGACCAGTCCGTTTTTGTCACTTTGAGTGACAATTCCCGACACGTTTGGCTATTTACAATCCTGCATGGCGGCCTGTCTTGCCGCTATCTACCTGTTTTTTCATGTTTTTAATTATCCAAGATGCCGCTGGCACGGTCCTTGCTTGTTATAGGGCGAAAGGCAACGATTTACGGGAAAACAAA
>JAZBPJ010000071.1:0-3829 GCA_036351575.1 Lysobacterales bacterium
ACATCCGTGTGTCGCTTCGTGAAAAACGTCCTGTTTTTCAGACCCCTCCAAAGAAGGTAATAGGGCCCAGTCATCCCAGGCTTCCAGAGACGAGGCAACACAGTCAGGTAAACCCGGGAGAAAAAGCAGGCACCGAAGTCTGTGACGCATCCTCAGCACCAGCCTTCAATGCGGCTTCTGATTAGTTGCTTCAAAACCGTTCACCGGCGACGTATCAGCAATAAGCAAGATAGTGCAGCCAGATAGCCCCTTTCAGGGCATTCAGGTGTCGGGAACACCTGAATAGCGCACAGGGAGGTCTTGAGCGTGCCCTGAAAGGGGCTACTGGTTGCGCTATCGGTGTTGCAGAAACTCAGTCGCTCAGCCTGGAAGCCGGATTTCCACGACAAGACCGCCATCGGGCGCATTGGATGCCCGGATTTCACCGCCGTGCCGCCGTACCGCGGTCGCGGCGATGGACAGGCCCAGGCCGTGTCCGCCGCTGCCCCGGTCGCGGGACTCCTGCACGCGGTAAAAAGGCTCGAAGATCTTTTCCAGTTCTCCGTCGGGCACGCCGGGGCCGTAATCGCGGACCGAGACAAGCACGCCCGAACGCTTTCGAAGCCTCAGTTCCAGCTCCACACCGCGGTCCGGGTCGGTGTGACGCAGGGCGTTGCGCAGCAGGTTCTCGATGGCGCGCCACAGCAGCTCGCGGTCGCCCCGGAACGGAACTTCCTGCCCCGGTTTCCAGGCGATGCCGGGCTTGCCCTCGGGCACCTCGTAGTTCACCACCGAAACCAGGTCGCTCAGCAGCTCCGCGAGATCCAGGTCCTCGTCCAGTGCGCGAACGGTCTCCGACGTGTCGCGCAGCAGGCTCAGCACGTCGTTGACCAGCGTCTCCAGCCGTTCACTCTCGAGCGCGATGCGGTCGATTTCACCCTGGACCGGCCCGGGGCCCTTGTTGCGCGCGATCTCCAACGCCACGCTGAGTCGCGCCAGCGGCGACCGCAATTCGTGACTGACATCCTGCAACAGCCGCCGGTTGGCCGTCTGCATGGCCTGCAGGCGCGAGGCCATCTCGTCGAAATCAACGGCGAGCTGCCCGATCTCGTCCCGGCGCCGGCCGACGCGCCGCCCGACCCGGGCCGAGAGTTCGCCGTCGGCGATCTGGCGGCTCGCCTGGCGCAGGTGCCCGAGCGGAGTGGAAAGCGAGCGCGCCAGGAAATAACTGATGATCGCGCTGATCAGCGCCGCGGCGGCCAGGCGCAGGGCCGTGCCTTCCGGACCGGGCGCCAGGATCGGGCGCGGCGGCGTCCGGTTCACCGTGTAGACGGTAAACAGGTTTCCCCGGTTGTCTTCGATCTGCTCGGAATCGATGCCGGCACCCTGCGCCAGGAGGTTTTCCAGCGCCTGGTCCCGCCCCAGGACCTCTTTGCCCCGCTCGTTGACGATGTAAATGTGTCCGCGCGTCATGCGCGGAATGTTCAGCAGTTCGTCCCGCAGGCCGCGCTCACCCTCGGCGGTGAGGGCCTGGTAGGCCCGTTGGCTGATCCGGTAAAGGCCGCGCTCGAACGAGTTCTGCGGCTGCTCGGCCCACTGGCTGCGGGCCAGCGTGTCGTTGAGCCAGCCGATGGTCGCCGAGAACCCGACGATGCTCAGCCACATCGTCAGGAAGATTTTCCAGAAAATGGAATGCATGCAGCAGGGACCGCGTCAGGCGACCCGGTACTGGTAACCGATGCCCCGAATGGTCTCGATGCGGTTTTCACCGCGCGGATCGGGACCCAGCTTGCGGCGCAGGTTGCTGACGTGCATGTCGACACTGCGGTCGTGCGGCACGGGTTCGCGGCCCAGCGCGGAAATGTACAGGTCCCGCTTGCTGACGACTTCCCCGCCGTGCTGCAGCAGTTCGTGGAGAATGCTGAACTCGGTGCTGGTCAGTTCCACGGGTTCCCCGCCACGGATCAGGGTCCGGTTGCCCTGGTTCAGTTCGAGGTCATCGCACAGGATCACGTTGGGGTCATGGCCCTGGGCCGCCGGCGAGCGGCGCATGACCGCGCGAATCCGCGCCAGCAGTTCACGGGGGTTGCAGGGCTTGGGCACGTAGTCGTCGGCGCCCAGTTCCAGGCCGAGGATGCGGTCCATGTCATCACCCCGGGCGGTCAGCATGATCACCGGGACGTTGTTGTCGCGGCGCAGTTCCTTGAGCACGTCCATGCCGTTCATTTCCGGCATCATGATGTCCAGCACGACGAGGTCGAGCCCGGGCTGGCGAGCCTGCTCCAGCGCGGCAAGCCCGTCGTAGGCGACGCGCACGCCGAAGCCTTCGGACTCAAAGTATTCCTTCAGCAGATCGCTGAGTTCGACATCGTCGTCGGCAAGAAGGATGGTGTTTTGCATGTTCTGATCGTTCGTTGTCCTGCCCGATCGTCATTCTAACCCGTTCCGGGCAATAAAAAAGGGCGCACCGAAGTGCGCCCTTTTGCTTCTCTGTGAAAGAGAGGTTTCAGAAGGGAAGGAACTCGGTCCAGCCCCAGTGCCACGCGCCGTCGGCGCTGCGGAACGCACCGATGTAGTCGGTGTTGTCAAAGAACGCATCGCTGTAGATGGTTTCCATGTCGCAGTGCTGGCCGCTGAGGTACATCGAGCCAGCCGGCAGGAAGGGACCGGTCAGCATCGGGTCCATGCCGCGGACGTTGCCGTCCTGGCCGTCGAACCAGGCGATGACAGAGAACGGATCCGGCGTGTCTTCGTCGTTCTCGACGATGTCGGTGTTGCAGCTCAGCAGGGTATTGCTCATGGTGAGGTTGCCGGCCGTCATCTGGTCGAAGGTAGCCGCGCTGTCGACGTCCAGGCATCTGTCGAAGCCGACGACCAGGAAGTTGCAGAAGTGGCCCTGGGTGCCGCGGCGCGGGTTGATGCCCAGCTCGCCGGCTTTACCCAGCAGCGTGACGTTCATCATCGTGCCGCCGGAACGCGGCTCGGCGTTATTGTCCTGCTCGAGGTTGTCCAACTCCATGCCGCGGTCGGTGTCGACCGTGTCGTCCTGGATCTGGTTGACCAGAACGTACTGCAGGTTGCCCTGCCAGCCCTGGGTCCAGTCGACGCTGTCGTCCTCGATGTCGGTCAGGACCAGATACTTGACGTTGACGGTGCCGCCGTAGAACTCAACGCCGTCGTCCGCGTTGCGGTGCACCTGGATGTACTCGACGCGGGTGCCGCTGCCGACGCCCTGGAAGGCGATGCCGTTCAGCTCGTCCTCGTCGTTGATTCGCTCACCGGCGAACTGGACGCGCAGGTAACGCAGGGAACCGCTGCTGTCGAGCGGGTCGCTGCCGCCGTACGCGCCAGAGTCACCCTCGCCGATCGCCTCGCACGGCGCTTCGGGGGTCGGGGTGCAGGTGTTCAGCGGAGCCGCGCCGTTCAGCACCAGGCCGCCCCACTGGCCGGAGGTGGCGCCTTCTGAGGCGTAGTTCGCACCGGTCATGACGATCGGCGCGTGCGGCAGGCCTTCGGCGACGATCCTGGAGCCGCGCTGGATGTACAGCGCGTTGTTGGAACCACCCGCACCGATGATGCGCGTGCCGGCCTCGATATGCAGCGTCGGGCCGTCGGTCGGCACCGGGTCGCCCAGGTCGGCCTTGTCGCCGATGAACACGCCGCCGTTCAGAACGTAGAGCGCGTCGTTGGTCAGCACCAGGTCTTCGGTGTACGTGCCTTGCAGCTGGCAGGTGCGATCACCTATCTCGGTCGTGCCGGCCGGGCAGGCGGTAAATTCGTTCTGGTAAACGCAGGATTCGCTGTTGTTGCCGCCCACGATGGTCTTGAAGTGCACCAGGTCGACCGCGAA
>JAZBPJ010000072.1:0-2828 GCA_036351575.1 Lysobacterales bacterium
CGAACCCGAGATATCGCCTTCTGCGGTAATCAGCTGCTTCGCGCCGATGGCTTCGATGTTCTCGGGAAACTGTGGAAAGTCGAAAAGCCTGACCTCGTGCCCGTGAAATGCGCAATCGAAGGCGATGGCCGTGCCGCCCGCGCCCGCTCCCAATACCGCAATATTCATCGAATACCTCCAGAGTGATTTATCAGAACCATACTACGCCACCGGACGCGGACCGTTATTGAATCCCGGCCCGGGCCTGCGACCGGCGCCATCGGTTTTGGTCGGCGCCCGGTAATGCCGATCATTTGGCCTGCAGCTGGTCGTCCGGGCCGGCTTCGAAGCGAAAACCGTCGTTTCCGGGAATAATGGTCCCGGAACGCAGCGGAAAACGGCCGGTTGCCCGGTCGGCGAAGAAAAAGGTCAGCGTCTGTCTGACGGTGCCAAACGCGAGATCGTTCCACGGAATGTCCTGTTCGGTGAACAGCTGAACATCCTCGCTTTCGGGCCCGGGCTCGAAGTTCGGCTCGCTGAGCCGGGCCCGAAAAATGATGTACAGCTGGTTGACGTGCGGCAGGCTGAACATCGAGTAGGGCGCCAGTACCTCGACGCGCGCCCGCGCCTCTTCCCAGGTTTCCCGGATTGCGCCCTGCTCGACGGTCTCATCCAGTTCCATGAAGCCGGCGGGCACGGTCCAGAAGCCTTTTCTCGGTTCGATGGCGCGCCGGCACAGCAGGACCGAGTCTCGCCAGACGGGCAGGCAGCCGGTCACGATCCGGGGGTTCCGGTAGTGCACGGTTTCGCAGTCCGGGCAGACATGCCGCGGGCGGTCATCATCCCGCGGCACGCGCTCGACCAGGCGGCCGCCGCAGCTGCTGCAGAACTTCATGCCTCGGCCCTGTCTTTCAGCATGCTCGTCACCGCTGGCACTTGGCGCAAAGTTTTTTCGGCAAAAACGGTTTCGTGTGCATGCAAAAGGACATCGGTGCGCTTTCTTCGATTCTCAAGTCCGTACCGAATGCTGCAGGCCTCGGCTGGTCCATGTGTCCCGGCGAAAGGCAATCAGTGCGAGGCCAAGGCTGCCGCAGCATTTCATGCGTTCATTCCCAATTGGCCGTAAACTGTTGAATGAAGCGTAGTATGCTGAGACACACCAGCTTGCCAGAACAACAATTCGTTCCTGTTTGAGAATGAAAATAAGGCCCATGACACTCCGTCAGGAATTAAAGCTGCTCAAGGCGGATATCCAGGGAATCGGTATAAGGAAACTGCTGGCGCTTCCTGTCACGCTGCCCCTGGATCTGAAAAAGTTTTTCAGTGAACGCATTCCGCTGGAGCAGTCAGAAGAGAGAATAAAACAGGCCCTGGGCACCCGGGAAGAGCGATTTCTCGCCCTGTGCAAGGCCGAGATTTACGACCGCCCGCAAAGCCCCTACCTGAAACTGATGCAGCACGCCGGATGCGGGTTTCCGGACCTCGAAAAACATACCCGGCGGCACGGGCTGGAGAGCAGCCTTAAAAAAATCGCTTCCGAGGGTGTGTACCTGACCGCCGCCGAGTTCAAGGGAAAGAAAGAGGTCGTGCGCGGCTCGCTACGGTTTCAGATGACGCCCCAGGATGTCGCCCTGCAGCATTCGGGCCCCGGCCTGGCGACCCGGAGCAGCGGAACCAGCAACGAGCCCCTCAGTTCCCTTGCTTCACTCGACTGGCTCGCACATGACGCGGCCACGGTGGGTGTTTTTCTGTCAGCGCACAAGCTGGGCCGGCACAGCCATGCCGTTTACGAGCCCATTTTGCCCGGCGTTGGCGGGATCATGTTCATGAAGATGGTCGCCAAGCTCGGCCTCTCCTGTGACCGGTGGTTCGCGCGCAGCGTCCCTTTCAATTCCTGGATGGAAAAAACCTACGCGGCCCTGATCGCCCGCGAGCTTTCCTGGACAGGCACCCGGTTCGGCCCCGGGTTTTCCCGGCCCCTGTTCATCGAACGGAACAATCTGCGCCCGATCGTCCGGTGGGTCAGCGAGATGCGGGATCGTGGCAGGCAGACGTGCATTCGAACCGTTGCCAGCAGCGCCGTGCGTATCGCACAGGCAGCGGAAGACATGGGGGAATCGCTCGAGGCCCTCACGTTCATTTCCACGGGCGAACCCATGACGAAGGCAAAGTACGGTGTCATTACACGAACCGGCGCCAAAACCACCGTTGCCTACGGTTACGACCCCGGAACGGTGCACGTGGGGTTCGGCTGCGCCAACCCGGCCCACGTGGACGAGATGCACGCGAATCTCAATACGCTGGGGATCATCGCGCATCCTCGCCCTGCCTCGCACAGGGGCGAGCCGATCAACCCGCTTCTGTTCACGACGCTTTACGATTCAGCCGCTTTTTTCCAGCTCAACGTGGAGAACGGCGACTACG
Organism: Lysobacterales bacterium; assembly: GCA_036351575.1. Classification (GTDB taxonomy): domain Bacteria; phylum Pseudomonadota; class Gammaproteobacteria; order Xanthomonadales; family SZUA-36; genus JABDPF01. The sequence continues at coordinate 2,404 of JAZBPJ010000072.1, forward strand.
CGGTGATGGAAGAGCGGGACTGCGGATGCGATTTGCAGAAGGCAGGTCTGTCTCTGCATATTCACCGTGTCCGCAGTTATGAAAAATTCACCAGTGAGGGCCTGAGCTACCCGGTCTGGGAACTGGTGGAATTTCTCGAGACAACCTTGCCCGCGGAATTCGGCGGCGGTATCGGTGATTACCAGTTACTGGAGGAGCAGTCGGACAGCGGGCAGACCTTTCTGACGCTCCTGGCGCATCCGGATATCGGCGTGCTCGATGAAGAACAGCTTCTCTTGCGCCTTCAGGACAAACTGGCAGAGGGCCAGAAAGGGCACCGGTTCATGACGCAGGTGTGGAAGGATTCAGGCACGTTCAGGCTGCGCCGCGAACCCCCGGTAGAAAGCCTTCGCGGCAAGGTTCTGCCGATCCAGCCGAGTTTCAAA
>JAZBPJ010000073.1:0-35858 GCA_036351575.1 Lysobacterales bacterium
AACCCGGCCAACCGTTTGCCCGTAGCGGCACAGGTCCCCTACCCTGATCGGCGCCTGGGAAAAAATCGTCAGGGCGCCCATCATGTCTTCGAGCGGTTTCTGCAAGGCCAGGGCGACTGCCAGGCCGCCGACGCCGAGTCCGGCCAGCACGGTGGTGATGTTGACCCCGATATTGTTCAGCCAGAATAGCAAGGCAAACAGGATGATGACGATCTTGATCAGCGTGCTCAGCGGGCGCAGCAGCTTGGCGGCCCCGGGCCGTTCCTGCCGCATCAGGCTTTGCTGCTTGACGTTCTTGTAGAGATCGATCAGAGCAATCAACAGCCAGGCAAAAGCAATCGTTCTGAGCGTGTGCGCATGCATGACTTCCTGCGCAACAATGCCTGTGCCGAGATTCTGAATTACCGTGCCAATGAGCATCAGTAGCGCGATCAGGGTCAAGGGCCCTCGGAACAGTCGCTTGACGAAACGGTAGTTCGGACTTTCAGGAGAAGAGATGATTCGCGCGATCAGCCAGCCGAGCAGGTAAAAAACCGGCCAGAAAATAACCAGAACCGCTACGAGTATGACCCACTTGAAGCCTTCCAACCCGAGGAAAGAAATGCCGTCGGGTGTCCAGTTGCGAATCTTTTCAACAAGTTTCGGGTAGCTGTAGTAGGAATAGAGTTCGGGAATGCGTGCGACCGAGCGGTTCGAAATTTTCCAGATCAACTCCCCGTCGCCGCGCGGCACGTGCTGCAGCCAGATGGGAACCTCGCCTTCGGGGGTCGGAATGACCACGAGTTCATCGCGGTAGTCCGGCAGGTCGTCTCCCTTGACGCCTCCGGGCTTGTCGCTGGCCGTGTAATCATCGATCCACACGGCTCGCGAAAATACCTGGTTGAGCATCCGGGCCAACTCCGGGCCCGGAATGACTTCCACCTCGTCCGGCAGATTTCGCATATCCAGATATTCCGCCGCTTTCTCGAATTCGAGCGCCTCTACAGACTTGAGAAAACCGGTAATGCTCCCTCGCGGCGTGCCTCGCCCCAATGCATCGTCCGGTCCCTTGTCTTCGACACTGACGGAAACCGCCACGGCACCGCTTTCCACCGGCGGTTCATCTTCCTGTGCCTGCGCAATACCGGCGCAGACCAGCATGATGCAAAGAAGCAACCACCTGACGGATCTGGCATTATTCATTAGGAATATTTCCTATATCTATGATTTTATTCCCTTACCATGTGGCCGTAACGGATAAAAACGGACCCGAATAACGCAGGCCTGCCGAACCGTTCCAATCGGTCTCATCGACTTCCACGTCGAGATCGAATACCTGGTAAGCGAGGCCGAAACCAAAGTGATCGAAGGGTTGGTAGTTGATGCCCAGCGAGGTATTGATCAGGCGGCCCGAATACTCGTCGATGCTCGCATCCAGCCAGTCCAGCCGGGCTGAAAGCAGCCACTTCGGCGAAAACGCGTGCATGTACCAGGCGCCGATATTGGGCAGCGGCGCGCCGGCGCTGACGCGTTCACGCCGGTAACCGGTGCTTTCGTCATTGATGAAGGCCTCGCCGTCAATAAAGCCTTCGATTTCCAGCCAGTGCAAACCGATACCTGCCCCGAATTCGTGGTTATGCGCCTCGTGGAAGGTGCGGCCAAAAAAGATTCGCGACACGGTCAGGCCGATGCCGGCGCCCGCGTTGGTGCCTGCCCTGAACGTGTAATCGCCCCATTCGATATCCTCGTCGAGAATCGCACGTGCCGAATCGCTCGATTTGAAATACTGGCCGGAGACGGACCATTTTTCGCCAAAACGCCAGCGCATGATTCCTGCCCCGGTGGTCTGGCTGGCGTCCAGCTTCCACTTATCCCCGAAATTGATTTCATCCAAATTGACTTGCACACTGCCATCGAGCCCAAGCTCGACGTTTTTATCGTGAATGAAAGCCCCCAACGATGCGGAAAAATCGTCTGCAAGAAGAGGGTGACGCGGCTCGACCGCTCGTTCCTGCGCCGGCAGCGTCGTTGAAAACAAGGTCAGGATAAAGACCAGAAAGAACCTGGATGATTTCGAGGACATGCCACTGCTCCCGGGCCCGCCTGGACCGTGGATTGAAACTGCCCACATTGTAGCCGAAGTGGTCTAGTGGTGGGCGTGCCCTGCCCCGTGGCCACCTGCAAGAAAGGGGATGACCATCCAGATGGCGAGAACGATCAGGCTGAAACCGACAATTCGGCGCACCAGTCGATCGCTCAGGAACGTACCCAGCGCCGGCGCGGCCACGGTCAACCCCATCATGGCCGGTGCCGTGCCAACGCCGAAAGCGAACATGGTGAGCGCCCCGGTCAGCGCATTCGCGGTCGACGCAGCCGTCATCAGAACGGTGTAAACCAGGCCGCAGGGCAGGAATCCCCAGCAGATGCCCAACCCGGTTCTGCCGATCCAGTCGTTGCGCTGGCTGATTCGTGTCGCCAGCGGCATGATGCGCTTCCAGATACCCGCCCCACCCTTTTCGAGGATTGCCAGGCCGCGCCAATCGATAATAAAACTGGCGCCGATAACCAGGACCATCAACGCGGTGACCATGCGAAACCAGCGAGCATAGCTCTTGAGCGAGACGATCTCACCGACCGCGCCGATCACACCGGCGGCAATGGCGCCGAGGATCGCATAGCCCAGCAAACGGCCCAGGTTGAACTGCACGGCGGGTTTGATCAATGCACGCTTGCTGGTGCCGCCGCCGGATAGTGCGCCCAGGCTGCCGGCGATTCCGCCGCACATGCCAAAACAGTGCCCGCTCCCCAGCAGGCCGGCCAGAAACGCGGTGACGAGCACCGCGGGGTCAAAAGCGGTCATGGTTCCTGTTTCCTGTCGTCCGGTTCCTCGCTCTTCGGCGGCAATGGTTCGTCCGGGTCACCCGGCGGTTTCTGGTCGTCGTCCAGCACCACGCTCCAGCCATGGGACTCGAGGTCGTCGAACTGGCCCGTTCGAATGGCCCAGACCAGCGCCCAGACAGCGAATGCCAGCAATATGATCGCGAGAGGGATCAGGACGTACAACATGCTCATTGCGTGCGATCTCCTTCGGCCGGCTCGCTGGAACGCACCAGGCGCGCTGCATTGGCCACGACCAGCAGGGAACTGAGCGACATTCCCAGCGCCGCCATCCAGGGCTTCAAGGCGCCGGAAACGGCCAGCGGCATGACCGAAGCGTTGTACATCACGGCCCAGCTCAGGTTCTGCCGGATCAATTGCCGGGTTCGCCGAGCAATGTAACGCGATCGCAGCACCAGGGCCAGCGAATCGGAGGTCAGGATCAGGTCGGCCGTGCTGTTTGCGAGTTCCGCACCCCCCTTGACGGTCATCGAGACATCTGCGGATGCCAATACCGGGGCGTCGTTGGCGCCGTCACCAACCATCAGCGTTCGGTGTCCCTCTTCGCGGCTGCGCTCCAGCCAGCGCAGTTTCATTTCCGGTGACTGGCGTGCGTGCCACTCATCGATGCCCAGCCTTTCTGCAATCTCACGCACGGCCTCGTGCCCGTCGCCGGAGAGAATGACGGTCCCGATGCCCTCGCGATGCAGCGTCTCGATGGTTTCCCGGGCGCCTTCTCGCAGTGCGTCCCGCAACTCGAACCGGGCCACCCAGCCCGTATCGTCCGCCAGCCACACATATTGATCTTCGCGGCTGTCGTCCTCGAAAACGAAGTCGGCCGTGCCGATACGCCAGCCCCGGCCATCGACAAGGCCCTGCAGACCCTTGGCGGGAACGACCGAGACTTGGGAAGCGGATGGTATGGGACCCTGGCCGTGCGCGGCGAAAAATGCCTCGGCAATGGGATGCGCCGAACTGGCCTCGAGGGCGCAGGCCGCGGCCAGCGCTTCGCTCGCCTCGATGCCGCCGCGTTCCGGATTGATCTGTATGCCGATAATTTCCGGCGTGCCCCGGGTCAGCGTACCCGTCTTGTCAAACACGGCCTGGTCGATTCCGTTCAGCTCGGCAACGCTTTCCCCGCGCGTCAGCAGAATGCCCTCGTCCAGCAGGCGGCGGCTGGCGGCGGCATGCACCACGGGGAGAGCCAGCGACAGCGCGCAGGGACAGCTGGCGACCAGCACGGAAAGCATCGCTGGAAACGCCTTCAGCGGTTCGACCGCGTGCCAGAAAAACCAGGTGCCCGCAGCGATTGTCAGAACGACCATGATGAACGCCGGAACCAGCCATTGCGGCAGGCCGTCGTCGCTTTCACCGCGCTTCGATTGCGCCAGCAGCAGCAGGCGTCCCAGCGATGAAACCGTGGTTTCCTGGCCGGCGGCCATGACCTCGATTTCAACGGGTTGGGACAGGTTGATGGTGCCGGCGATCACCTCGTCACCCGCGCCCCGCGCGATGGCGTTCGATTCACCGGTCAGGAGCGCCTCGTCGACTTCCGTTGCACCGGTGCGGATTACACCGTCGGCCGGAAAAGCTTCTCCCATCTTGACGCGGATCAGGTCGCCCTCGGCAAGGTCGGTCGCCGGGATGGTCTCGCGGACGCCGTCCACGATCCGTTCCGCCCATTCCGGCAGCAATCGTGCCAGTGCCGCGCCGGCCTGCAGGTTGCGGTGACGAAGCACCATCTCGATATGGCGGCCCAGCGACAGGAAAAAGATGAACATCACGACCGAGTCGAACCACACCTCGCCGGCGCCGCGGAAGAAATTGAAACAGCTCGCGCTGAAGGCGAGAATGATCGCCAATGCGACCGGCACGTCCATGCCCGGCCTCCGCGCACGGATACTGCGCCAGGCGCCTTCGAAAAAAATCCGTCCGGAATACAGCATCACGGGAAGGGTGACCAGCAGGCTGACCCACTCCAGGAAACTGCGCTCGGCCTCGGCGATGCCGAAGTAATCCCCCGCGTACAGGCCGACGGCATACATCATCACCTGCATCATGCCGAGACCAGCGACCCCGAGGCGTTTCATGGAGTTCCGTTTTTCGTCCTGCCTGCCCTGCTCTTCCCGGCTGGCCAGCGGCAGGTGCGGCTTGTATCCCAGCTCCATCAGCGCGGCCGCCATGCTGCTCAGGCGGCTCTCGGCAGGGCTCCACACGATGCGGGTGTAACCGGTGGCTGTATCGACCTGCACGGCATGCACGCCGGGCCGTTTTTCCATGTGGCTGCGGATCAGCCAGGCGCAGGCCGCGCAGCGGATTCCCTCGGTCTGCAGGAGCAGTTCCCGGCGTTCATCGGGAAGCTCCGCGCCCCACAGCGATTCGCGTTCATCGCAGCCTTTCCAGGCTTCGATTTCGGCCTCGACGTCCTCTTTCGCCTGCCGCCCGAGTTCCTGGCGGAACTGGTAATAACGCCCCAGGCCGGCGCCGAAAATCAGCTGCGCCACGGCCTGGCAGCCGGCGCAGCAAACGGGGCGTTCAGCCCCGTCGACCGTTACACTGAGGTCGGTTCCGTCCGGAATGGGTTCGCCGCAGTGGAAACAGCAGCGTTCAGTCCGCTCCATCTTCGCGTTCGCCCGCTGTGACCTGGCCGGCCGGTTCTTCCTGTGCCTTCAGCTCGGAGCGGATTTGCTGGTAGGTGGGTTCATCGACGATCAGCGGATCCGGGTTCGTGATCGCGATATACAGGGTCACGATACCCATGATGACAGCGGCGCCCGGTATCGCGATCGCGACCCAGGGCCAGGGCTCACGGTACCAGGGCTTGGTGTCGGTTCTGGTTCTCTTCATATTCATCGATTCCCGATTCCGAGGGGCATCATGAATTTCGCCTCGACGTCCGTTCGGATTTCTTCGTTGTCAACGGACCTGAGTTCCAGGTCGATGTTTTGCACGCCCTTGCCGGCGCTTTTCGGCAGACGCAGCCTGATGGTGATCGCGTCAACTTCCTCTGCGTTCAGCTCAAGCGGCTCACCCAGGTCGATTTCGACCTGGTCGTTATCGAGGGCCACCAGTTCATAGGTCTGCGCCGCGTTCACCATGTTGGTAATCTTGAGGGTGTAAACGTTCTCGACCATGCCGCCCGGCAATTCCCGGTAAAGCGCGTTCCGGTCGCGAATCAGGTCGGCGCGCAGCGGCACCCGGTTGGTCATCGACCAGACCGTTCCGCTGAGAATCGCCAGCAGCAACGCGCCGTAAACCATGATGCGTGGACGAACGACGTGCTTCTCACCCCTGGTTACCGCGTTTTCGGTTGTGTAGCGCACCAGGCCGCGGTCGTAGCCCATCTTGTCCATGACCTGGTCGCAGACATCGATGCACGCCGCGCAGGCGATGCATTCGTACTGCAGACCGTCGCGAATGTCGATCCCGGTCGGGCAGACCTGTACGCACAGGGTGCAGTTGATGCAGTCACCCAGCCCTTTCGACGCAACGTCGTCCTTCTTGCGCCGGCCGCCGCGCGGTTCGCCGCGTTGCTCGTCGTAGGAAATGATCAGGGTATCCTTGTCGAACATCGCGCTCTGGAATCGGGCGTACGGACACATGTACTTGCAGATCTGTTCACGCAGGAAACCGGCGTTCCCGTACGTCGCAGCGCTGTAAAAAATCGACCAGAACGTCTCCCAGGGGCCCAGCGAGAAGGTCATGACCCCCTGCGCGACTTCCCGGATCGGGCTGAAAAAGCCGACAAACGTAAAGCCGGTCCAGGCAGCGAACAGGATCCACAGGAACTGCTTGGTGACTTTTCGCGTGATTTTTTCCAGGTTCCAGGGCGACTTGTCGAGCTTCATCTGCTTGGGACGGTCGCCTTCGACCAGGCGCTCGATCCAGATGAAAACTTCCGTCCAGACCGTCTGCGGGCAGGCGTAACCGCACCACAGGCGTCCGGCGAGCGCGGTGAAGAAAAAGAGCGACAGGCCCGCTGTAATCAGCAGCAAGGCGAGGTAGACGAAATCCTGCGGCCACAGGGTCATTCCGAAGATGTAGAACTTGCGCGCCGGCAGGTCGAACAGCACCGACTGCCTGCCCCCTACTTCGATCCAGGGCAGCACGTAAAACAGGCCCAGCAAAACCCATACGGCGAGTGCCCGCAGGCGGGCAAAGCGGCCTTTCACATGGCGCGGATAAATCTTGGGCGCCTTGCGGTAGAGGGTCTTGGAATCGTCTTGTTTACCGGCCACGTGAGCTACCTTAGCGTCCTGAAACAACGGTTGATGACTATACCTTAGCTTAGATTAGATTTCACTGAATTAAGTGGGGATCGGCGGCGCCAGGCAACCGCTTGTGGACTGAAAATTTACTTGATGTCGTCCAGGTCGAGATCCGGGTTCTCTTCTTCGGGCGAACGGATTTCCGGCAAGGGCCGTCCGTCCTCGCCTTTTGAATGACCGCTTTGAGGACCGCTGCGCAGCATGAAAATGGTCAGCCCGCTGGCAAGCAGGCTGACCACCCAGAGAAAGAAGAATCCCAGGCTGTAGGCCAGGCGGGGACTGATTTCCCACGGCCGGGCCCATGCCTGGGTCAGGGCGGCCGGATCGAGCAAAGCGAAGATCACGAACGTACCGGCACAGGCAGCCAGGAACGAAATCCACAGCGCCACGCCGAGGTCCCGTTTGGACCGGTTCCAGCGCCCGGGCAGTTCCTGTTTGTCAGCGCTCACTCGCTTCGCTCCGTTCGACCCGCGTACAGCCTACTCTTCAGACATCTTGATGACGTACGCCGCCAACAGGCGGACCTTGTCATTGCTGCGGGTCTCGTCGTTGCTGAGAACACCCGCCTGTCCCGGCATGTAGCCCTGGAGGCCGTTGATCACCGCGTACTCGATGTCCGCGGGATCGCTTCCGTACAGCCAGATATCATCGGTCAGGTTGGGAGCGCCCAGGGCCGTCATGCCCTTGCCGTCCATGCCGTGACAGGCCATGCAGATGGTCTTGAAGTGCTTCTCACCCGCCGCGGCCAGTTCGGCGTCCGCTTTCTGGCCGGACAGGGTCTGAACGTAGGCCGTCACTTCCTTGACGCCGGCGTCGCCGAGTACGGCGCCGAACGGGGTCATCATGGCCTGGCGGCCGTTCGCGATCGTGTGTATGACCTGGTCGAATTCACCGCCCCACTGCCAGTCGCCGTCGTTGAGCGCCGGGAAGCCCCTGGCGCCGCCGCCGTCCGAACCGTGGCACATCGCGCAGTTCTGGCCGAACAGGCGGCCCGCGATATCCATGGCCTCGGTATCGGCCATCAGCGCTTCGGGGCTCATGTCGCGAAAGCGAGCGTAAATCACTTCCTGCGCCGCGTCGGCCTGGGCCATTTCATCTTCCCATTGGCCTTCCTGCGTCCAACCCAGCTGACCGGCAAAATTGCCCAGCCCCGGGAAGAACGCCAGGTAAACCAGCGCAAAAACAATGGTGATGTTGAACATGTGCAGCCACCAGCGCGGCAGCGGCGTATTCAGTTCTTTGATGTTTTCGTCCCAGACATGGCCCGTGTCGTCTCCTTCTTCGAGCTTGGTGTCTTCACCGACCCCCTTGGTCCAGTGCAGCAACCACCAGCAGCCGAAAATGCTGCCCAGGGAGATCACGATCACGAACCAGTTCCAGAATGTGTTCAATTGCTCCATGGATATTACTCCTTGGTCTCGGTATTTCTTTCGTCGTTGTCAGGCACCTGACCCGTGTCTTCCTCCAGCGGGAGGCGGCTCATGCGGTCAAAATCCGGCTTGCGTTTTCGGCTCCAGGCCCAGGCCACGATGCCGAGAAAGCCGACGATGAGCGCGATCAAAACGAGCCCGCGGATCAGGTTGATATCGATTTCCATGGAATCAGCCCTATCGCCCGGTGCGGACCGTTCCCAGGCCCTGCAGGTAGACGATCAACGCTTCCATTTCGGTCATACCGTCAACGGCTGCTGCCGCACCGGCAATCTGCTCGTCGGTGTAGGGATCACCCAACATCCTGAGCCGTTTCATCTTCTCCGCCACGAGTTCGCCGTCCACGGTCGCCTCGACCAGCCACGGGTAAGCCGGCATGTTGGACTCGGGAACGACATCCCGCGGGTTCATCAGGTGGATGAAGTGCCAGTCGTCGCTGTAACGGCCTCCAACGCGCGCGAGATCGGGGCCCGTACGCTTGGAGCCCCACTGGAAGGGCCGGTCATAAACCGACTCTCCAGCGACTGAAAACGGGCCGTAACGCTCGGTTTCGCTGCGGAACGGCCGCACCATCTGGGAGTGGCAGTTGTAACAGCCCTCCCGCACGTACACGTCACGCCCGGCGAGGCTCACAGCGTCGTAAGGCTCCACGGTGCCGTTCGGGCCTTCAAACGGCTGGTTTACCTGGTTCTGGAAAACAAGGGGCAGGATTTCCACCAAGCCGCCGAGGCTCACAACGAGCACGATGAAGATGGACATCAACGTGATGTTTTTTTCGAGTTTTTTGTGTCCTTTACTCATTAGTGGTCTCCCCAGTAAGCCGGTTCAGCCGCCTCGTGCTCCACCATCTTGCCCTGCGCCAGCGTCTTGAAGACGTTCCAGGTCATGATGCAGGTGCCGACCAGGAACAGGACGCCGCCCAGCAGGCGGATCGCGTAATAGGGCTTGGTGGCTGCGATGGTCTCAATGAAGGTATAGGTCAGGGTGCCGTCGTCGTTGAACGAGCGCCACATCAGGCCCTGCATCACGCCCGCGATCCACATCGAGGCGATGTAGAGCACGATGCCGATGGTCGCGACCCAGAAGTGGACGTCGACTGCCTTGACGCTGTACATGACCTTGCTGCCCATCAGGCGGGGAACCAGCGTGTACAGCGAGCCCATGGTCATCATGGCCACCCAGCCCAGCGCGCCGGAGTGCACGTGGCCGACCGTCCAGTCGGTGTAGTGGCTCAGTGCATTGACGGTCTTGATGGACATCATCGGACCTTCGAAGGTCGACATGCCGTAGAAACTCAACGCGACGATCATGAACTTGAGAACCGGGTCGGTGCGCAGCTTGTGCCAGTGCCCCGACAGGGTCATGATGCCGTTGATCATGCCGCCCCAGCTCGGCGCCAGCAGGATCAGCGAGAACACCATGCCCAGCGACTGCACCCAGTTGGGCAGCGCGGTGTAGTGCAGGTGATGCGGACCTGCCCACATATAGATTGCGATCAGCGCCCAGAAGTGCACGATCGACAGCCGGTAGGAATAAACCGGCCCTTCAGCCTGCTTGGGCACGAAGTAGTACATCATGCCCAGGAAGCCCGCCGTCAGGAAGAAACCGACCGCGTTATGGCCGTACCACCACTGCACCATCGCGTCCACGGCGCCGGTGTAGATCGGATAGGACTTGGTCAGCGTTACCGGCATCGACAGGTTATTGACGATGTGCAGCAGGGCGATGGTGATGATGAACGCCGCGTAGAACCAGTTGGCCACGTAAATGTGGCTGACCCGCCGCTTGGCGATCGTGCCAAAAAATACGACGGCGTAGGATACCCAGACGATGGCGATCAGGATATCGATCGGCCATTCGAGCTCGGCGTATTCCTTGCTCTGGGTCCAGCCCATCGGCAGCGAAATCGCAGCCAGCAGGATGATCAGCTGCCAGCCCCAGAATACGAAAGAAGCCAGCTTGTCGGAGAACAGCCGCACGTGGCAGGTTCTCTGCACGACATAGAACGAGGTTCCGATCAGCGCACTGCCGCCGAACGCAAAAATCACCGCGTTCGTGTGCAGTGGGCGAAGTCGGCTGTACGTGAGCCAGGGAAGATCGAAATTGAGCGCTGGAAGCCACAATTGGGCGGCGATCAAAACACCGACCAGCATGCCCACGATTCCCCAGATGACAGTCATGACGACAAATTGCCGCACCACTTTATCGTTGTAGGTCATAAGTCTTTTCCGGTTGTCGGTTTACAAAAGGTAAAACACGATAGTGCCGTAACGTTTGCTTGATGCAGCCGGCGAACCCGTCACCGGCTGCATGCTGCCATCAGGTCAGGATTTGGCGACCCAGGCGTTGCACCAGCCGGCCCCGCGTACGAGCCGGTTCTGGAAAATGCTGCAAGGCGCGGTTTCCGCGTCCGCTTCACCGGCGAACAGGGCGCAGTTGTTGCAGAACTGCTGCGCGCCGGCCTCTCCTGCCCGTTTGGGGAACTTGCTGGTGTCGACCGTCGTCGCGTCGACGACGTAACCCATGGCCTGGGCCAGCGGTTCATCCTCGGTAACTTCGTCGGCTGCGACCAGGTTGATCGGAATGGAAGTCAGCGCGATGGCGCTGCCGCCCGCGGCCATGCCGAGTTTCAGAAACTTGCGGCGATTGATGGTTCGATTGCTTTTCACTGTTGCCTCCGGTATTGCAGTTTGCCAGTCGTTATTCGTTCGGGTCCGCCCTCAGGCCTTCGAGGAGATCGAGAAGGCGGGATTGCGGAAAAGGCTTGTCGAGAAAATCCACGGCGCCCTGACGGATCAGGTCGACAGCGCTCTGAAGAGGTATGTCATGCCCGGTGAACACGACCGGAACGCCGGACCGCTTGCACAGGTCCAGGATCTCGGCCGGGCTGCTTTCAGGCAGGCTGGATTCGCTGACCACGGCGGTCACGCCGCCGGCGGCGATCTCCGCCGCCAGTTCGTCGCGTTTTCCCGCCTGCTTTACGGTCCAGTTCTCACCCTGCAGAAGCACCGTCAGCGCATCGCGGACACTCTCGTCCGGCTCATTGAGCAGTACGACACCGCACGCGCGGCCGTTGGCATTGGAACATCTCCCCGACATTCGAGCGATGCTAACGGCTCAAAACAGCCCTTCCATCAGGGAAAATACTTAGGACCACTTTGCAATTCCTGGAATACCGGTTTGTGCAAACTTACCTGCAACCGCCGGGAATCAGCCAGAATTGCCAAAAGGACCTTGCGTGGCGGACCTGGACTCGAGCAGCGTGACCATGCGAACCAGCGACGGAAGGGAATCCGCCGCCATTTTCTGCATCAGGTTGGCACGGTGGATTTCTACCGTGCGCGGGCTGATCCCCAGCGCATCGGCAACCCCCTTGTTGGGCAGGCCGCGCGCCAGCAAATCCATGACTTCCCGCTCGCGGGGCGTACAGGAGGCCACCCGTTCGCGCAGTTCCTGAAGTTCAGCCAGTTCCTGCTGACCGGCGCGGTAGTCCTCGATTGCCGCGCGCACCTTGCCGATAATTTCACCCTCGCCGAAAGGCTTGGTCAGGAAATCGTAGGCCCCCTGCTTGATGGCCTCGACGGCCAGGGGAATGTCGCCGTGACCGGTGATAAAAATGACCGGAAAACCCAGCTGGCGGGCCTGCAGAATGCGAAACAGCTCCAGGCCGTCGGTGCCCGGCATTCGAATGTCCAGCAGCATGCAGTCGATGGGTGGAATTTCCCCCGCTTCGAGAAAGGCATCTGCGGATTCAAAATAGCAGCTCGTCAGGTCGCCTGCGTAGAGCAGCAGTCGCAGCGATTCGCGAATCGCCTCGTCGTCGTCGATGATGCAGACCAGCGGTTCCGTAGGCATGACCAGGACCTGTCAACGCTAACCGATCGATTCGAGCGGCAAACCGAGGGTAAAACGGCTGCCTCCGCCCGGCCGGGGTTCGTACTTGAGCCCGCCGCCATGCGCCGTCGCGATTCGGCGGCAGATGGACAGGCCGAGACCGACGCCTTGTGGACGGGTCGTGAAAAAGGCGTCGAACAGATGTTCGCGGTTTTCCTCGCTTATACCCGGGCCATTGTCGGCAACAGAAATCTTGAGGCAGCTGTCTTCTTTTCGAGCGCTGATGACGATTTGGCCTTCGCTGCAGTCTGCCTCGTTCAGTGCATCCAGGCTGTTGCGCACGAGATTGACGAGAACCTGCTGGATCTGGATGTCGTCAACGTAGACCTGCGGAAGGCCTGTCGCTGGCTTGAACTCGAGGGTGAAGTTGGTATTTTTTACTTCATGTTCAAAGAGTAATAGAACATTCCTAACTATTTCGTTGATTTCGTGACGACCCTTGACCAGCGACCCGCCACGGACCAGCTTGCGCATCCGCCTGACCACTTCAGCAGCCCGCATGGATTGTTCCGCGATGCGCTGGCAGATGAAATGCATTTCATCGACCGAGGGTTTCCTGTCACGCTCCATCATCGCGCGTGCCGCGTCGGCATACGCCGAGATCGCGGTCAATGGCTGGTTGATCTCGTGTGCAATGCCCGCGGTCAACTCACCCAGCGCGACCATGCGGTCGGAATTGGCCAGGCGCGCCTCGAGCTGCCTGACCCGGGACTCGGCCGCGCGCGCCGCGCTGAGGTCACGAATGAAGCCGACGAATTTGCGGCCATCGGGCTGGCGGAATACACCGACCGTGAGCAGTATCGGAAACGTCTCGCCGTTTTTGCGCAGCGCGGTCTCTTCACGGCCATGCCCGATGATCCCTGCGCGCCCGGTTTCCCGGTACGTTCGAATGTAGCCATCGTGCCGCCCCCGGTGCGGCTGCGGCATCAGCATCTTTACGTTTTTACCCAGGACTTCGCCCTCTTCGTAGCCGAACATCGCTTCTGCGGCGGCGCTGAAACGCTCGATGGTGCCGTTGCGGTCGATCAGGACAATGGCATCGACCGCCGCCTCCATCAGGGCGTCAAACGTATTTTCATGGGCTGTCCTGTCCTGGTTCACGCGTTCGCTCCACTCGCCGCGCCCGGTGCGAGCCGCAGCCGGACCCGGAGTCGCCGATAGTCGTCCGGCCGGTTCATGGACCGGCATACCATGCTGTGGCGGCGCCAGCCCCCACGCAGTGGCCGCCAATGCAGGACGCAGACCCAGGGACTGATCCAGGGGGCCCCGCTAAGCCTTCCCGCGGTGCGGCTTTCACCCGACAGGAAATCGACGTTGCCTTCCCGGTCGAGAATGATGCGGCCGGATGCGTTTCGACGCCGGTCCAGATACCGCCCAAGCACAACGGCCACAAGCAGCAGGGCCACGGATACCAGGCGCCAGACCGCCGGCGTATCTGCCGCCAGCAGGAACATCGCCGTGAAAAACACCCCGACGTAATACGAACGCCGCAACCAGGGCGCCTTGCCGCAAAGGAGTTCCAGACGGTTCACCACATCAGCTCCTGATGGCGTCCAGCAGAGGGCGAAACGCGGATTGATCCAGGGTTTCCGGCTTCTGAACCCATGCCCAGAGCCGGTCGTCCTCGGCGGAGAGCAGCTCTTCGAACTCCGGCCAGCCGCCGTTTTCAAGCTGCGCCGACTCGCGCTCGACGAAGCGCAGCAGCAGCACGTCGAGTTCCTTCATGCCGCGACGGCATAGCCACCGCAGTTTTCGAATACGTGCCGGGTCCGCCATTCAGTCCTCGCGGTTGGGTGGCGTTCAGACGCCGCGTCGCACCATCAGCTGTTTTTTGATTTCCGCGATGGCTTTGGCCGGGTTGAGGCCCTTCGGGCAGGTGCGCGTGCAATTCATGATGGTGTGGCAGCGATACAGCCGGAATGGGTCGTCCAGTTCATCGAGCCGCTCACCGGTCGCCTCGTCCCTTGAATCGGCAAGCCAGCGGTAGGCCTGCAGCAGGATGGCCGGCCCCAGGTACCTTTCACCGTTCCACCAGTAACTCGGGCAGGACGTGGAGCAGCAGGCGCAAAGAATGCATTCGTACAGGCCGTCCAGCTTTTCACGGTCCTGCTTGGACTGCAGGCGCTCACGATCGGGCGGCGTCGCGCTCTGCGTGCGTATCCATGGCTTGATCGTGGCGTACTGCGCGTAAAAATGCGTCAGGTCCGGCACCAGGTCCTTGACCACCGGCAGGTGCGGCAGCGGATAGATTTTCACGTCGCCCCTGATGTCGGCGATGGGCTTGGTGCAGGCCAGCGTGTTGGTGCCATCGATGTTCATCGCGCAGGAACCGCAGATGCCCTCGCGGCAGGAACGGCGAAAGGTCAGCGTCGAATCGATCTCGTTCTTGATCTTGATGATGGCGTCCAGGACCATCGGCCCGCAGTCGTCGAGGTCGATTTCAAAACTGTCGACACGCGGGTTGCCGCCCTCGTCCGGGTCCCAGCGGTAAACGCGAAACACGCGGGTGTTTTTCGCGCCGTCCGGCGCCGGGTGGTGGCGTCCTTTGAGAGGTTTCGAACCCCTGGGTAAACTCAGCTCTGCCATGTCAGTAAACCCTCGCTTTGGGCGGAATCACTTCCACATCGTCCGTCAGCGTATACATGTGAACCGGGCGGTAATCCAGCGTCACCCTGCCGTTTTCATCGACCCAGGACAGTGTGTGCTTGTGCCAGTTCTCGTCGTCGCGGTCCGGGTAGTCCTCGCGGGCGTGCGCGCCGCGGCTTTCCTTGCGGTTTTCCGCGGAGGCCAGCGTCGAAACGGCTGACCCCAGCAGGTTCCTGAGTTCCAGGGTCTCCACCAGGTCCGAGTTCCAGACCATGGACCGGTCGGAAACGCTGACATCGGTGAAGCCCTGGTACACGTCCCCGATCAGGCGGACACCCTCTTCGAGCACCTCGCCCGTACGGAATACCGCTGCGTTGTTCTGCATCACGGCCTGCATTTCGTCGCGAATACTGGCCGTCGAACGGATGCCCTTGGCATGACGCAGGGCATCGAAGTCCCCGACCAGCGCATCGACCCGTTCGGCGGGAATTTCCGGATGCGGCATGTTCGGCTTCATCGTCTCGGCGCAGCGCTGCGCCACCGCTCGGCCGAACACGATCAGGTCGAGCAGCGAGTTCGATCCCAGGCGGTTCGCTCCGTGCACGGAAACGCAGGCCGCTTCGCCGATGGCGAAAAGCCCGGGTACTACCGTATCGGGATCTCCGTCGCGCAGCGTAACGACTTCGCCCATGTAATTTGTCGGAATTCCGCCCATGTTGTAGTGCACGGTGGGCAGCACGGGGATGGGATCGGTCGTCACATCGACACCGGCAAAAATCTCTGCGCTCTCGGCGATACCGGGCAGTCGCTCGTTGATCACGTCTGCACCCAGGTGCTGCAGGTTCAGGTGGATATGATCTTTCCTGGGGCCGACCCCCCTGCCCTCGCGGATCTCGACGGTCATGGAACGGCTGACCACGTCGCGTGACGCGAGGTCTTTGGCATTGGGCGCATAGCGCTCCATGAAGCGCTCACCCTCGGAGTTGGTCAGGAATCCGCCCTCGCCGCGCACGCCCTCCGTGATCAGGCAGCCGGCGCCGTAAATGCCGGTCGGGTGGAACTGCACGAACTCCATGTCCTGCAGCGGCAGGCCGGCACGCAGCACCATGCCGTTGCCATCGCCCGTGCAGGTATGCGCGGACGTTGCCGAGAAATAAGCCCGGCCATAGCCGCCGGTCGCCAGGATGACCGCGTGCGCCCGAAACAGGTGCAGCTTGCCCTCGGCCAGGTCCCAGGCCAGCACGCCGCGGCAAACGCCGTCATCGTCCATCAGCAGGTCCGTGGCGAAATATTCTATGAAGAACGTTGCATCGTGCTTGAGCGATTGCTGGTACAGCGTGTGCAGGATAGCGTGACCCGTGCGGTCGGCCGCGGCGCAGGTCCGCTGGGCCGTGCCCTCGCCGTAATGCGTGGTCATGCCGCCGAAGGGGCGCTGGTAGATACGCCCGTCTTCGGTGCGGGAAAACGGTACGCCGAAGTGCTCGAGTTCGATCACCGAGGGCATGGCCTCTCTGCACATGTACTCGATCGCGTCCTGGTCGCCGAGCCAGTCGGAGCCCTTGACCGTGTCGTACATGTGCCAGCGCCAGTCGTCTTCGCCCATGTTTCCCAGGGCGGCGGACATCCCGCCCTGCGCGGCGACGGTATGGCTGCGTGTCGGAAAGACCTTGGTGACACAGGCGGTGGAGAGCCCGGTCGCGGCGACGCCCATCGTGGCGCGCAGGCCCGCTCCGCCCGCACCGACAACGACCACGTCGTACTTGTGTTCCTGTATTTCGTAGGAATGACTCATGACTCAGGACCCCAGCGCCAGTTTCAGCACGTGAACGATACCCAGGGCCATCAGCGCATAGGCGCCGCCCCGGGTGATGAAATACAGGATGGACTCGGCGACGGCGTTGTGAACGTAGTCCTCGATCACGACCTGCAGCCCCAGCATCGCGTGGTACAGCATCACGACCAGCGCCAGGCAGAGGAAGGAAGCGTTCACCGGGTTGGCGATGAAGTCGCGCGAAACGGCATAGCCGCCGCCGGACAGCGACAGGACCGCGTACACCAGCCATGCGGCCAGGAAGATCAGCAGGACGGCCGAAGCGCGCTGTGCGTACCAATGCTGGACGCCGCTTCGGGAACTGCCGTGACCCCGGGCCGCGGCGATCGGATGACGCATGCTCATAAGGTTACTCCCAGCACGGCAGCGCCGAGCACGGCGGTTGCGATCAGGACCATCCAGCCGGCAGTGTAGGCAGACCGGATTTCAAGCGCCCTGCCCGTGTCCCAGACCAGGTGACGAATGCCGTTCAGCAAGTGGTAAAAAAGACAAAGAACCGAAACCGCCAGCACAGCCTTGCCGGGCAGGCTCGCCGCGAACCGTTCAAACACGGCGAACGATTCCGCTCCGCCTGCGGTCGCGATGATCCACCACAGGAACAGCGGAGCGCCGATGACGCTCAGAAAAACGCCGGTGGCCCGGTGCGTTATCGACATGATGGATGTCATCTGGGGCTTGTAATACGGCCCGATCATGAACGGGGAAAGAGGTCGCTGATCTGTTTTCATGGCTGCCAGTCAATCGTGTTATGCGGACGGGAGTGAACGTACCCGGAAACGGCCGTTCACCGACACTCGAAGCGTAATGGCTCGACCACCCAGATTCAAGATGCCATTTCGGCGATCTTGCAACGGGAATCGCCGAAGCATTTTGCATACAATGCGCGTACCTGAACAGCCAGCAATACGGAGAAGCAGTTTGAGCACGTTCCAGATTCCCTACCTGTCCGTCGCGCGCGCGTCGGGAGAAGACGCCGAAGCATTCCTGCAGTCCCAGCTCAGCGCCGACGTCGCGGCGCTGGAAGAGGGCTCACCCGGTTTCGCCTGCTACTGCACACCCAAAGGGCAGGTGCTCGGTCTGCTGCTGGTCGGGCGCCGTGGTGAGGATTTCCTGCTGGCCGCGCACACGGCGCTGCTGCCCGGCCTGCTGAAACGGCTCGGGATGTATGTTCTGCGCTCGAAGGTGCGCCTGGCCCTCGAACCGGGGCTCTGCGTGAGCGGCGCAAGCGGGCCGGAATGGAGCTTTGCTGCGGATGCCCCCGCCCTGGACGATACGGACGCCTGGCGCGCCGAAGAACTCCGCTCCGGAGTGGCGTGGCTCGATACCGATACGGCCGAGAAGTTCATTCCGCAGATGCTCGGCTACGACACGATCGGGGCCGTGAGTTTTCAGAAGGGCTGCTATCCCGGCCAGGAAATCGTGGCGCGCGCCCGTTACCTGGGCAAGGTCAAGCGCCTGCCCGCGATCGTTGAGATCGAAGGTCGGCCCGGGCTGAAAAACGGCTCCAGGCTGCGCCTTGGCCGGGCTGGAGAGTGGACCGACGCGGTGCTGGTCGATCACGCCGAAGACGGCGATAAAACGGTGCTGTTCACGGTCGCCCGGGACCCTGGCGAGACGGCTTTCGATGAAATCGAGTACGAAGGCTCGAACTATCGCTGCGCGACGACGTAGCACACCCAGCCCGGATCCGCGTCACCGACTTCTGACGGCTCGTAGATGCCGTCACCTTCGTTGGTTTCCTCGTCCGTGCCTTCCCAGTAGACCGTAACGTCGCTGAAGCCCGCTTCTTCCAGCAACTCCCTGATCTCGGGCAATGTCCACAGCCGCCAGTGATAGCTGAAGGCGCGCTCCATGCGCGACCCGTCGGGAAACGTGAAGTGGATGTAGCAATCCATTTCGCTGTCGATCGGGTTGAAATTGGCCTGTTCCCAGACGTAGGTGAAATCCTCGCAGTCACGTTCCTCGACGATATCCCGAGGCGCCTCGTAGCCACCGTAGGCGTCGAGAAAAAAAATACCGTCCGGAACCAGGCCGGCGCGCACGCTGCAGAAGTATTCGAGCATGTCCGCGCGCCGTGAAAACAGGTAGTAGCTGAAATTCATCGCGAGCACGATATCGGCCGGTTCCACGGCGGCGTCACGGACGTCTGCCTGGATGAGCCGAATACGGGAGCGCTGCCCGGCTTCGAGCGAAGCAACGTTGTTCTCGGCGCCCCAGTCGAGCACTTCCTGGTCGAGGTCGACGGCCAGGGCCCGGTGCGATGACTCGCGCCGGACCCACTCGCAGGCCGTGTTCGCGGTACCGCAGAAGTCTTCCCGCAGCAGGCTGGCCGGCCGTTTCCTGAGCGCATTCCAGGTTTCCAGGACAAAATCGATTTCGGATTCGCTGTCCTGGACAGCCTGTTCGTAAAGCACGTGACGGTCGACGCGTTCGGCCGTGCGTTTTCTGCGCAACAGACCCACGCCCGCTTCAGTCGCGCCCGGGGCCCGAACCGTAGCGCTGCTGCACGTACTGCTCGATCAGTTCAAGAAATTCTTCACCCAGGCGTTCGCCGCGCAGCGTCGAGTGTTTTTTTCCGTCCATGAATACCGGTGCGACCGGCGCCTCGCCGGTGCCCGGCAGGCTGATGCCGATATCGGCCTGGCGGCTCTCGCCGGGCCCGTTCACGACGCAACCCATGACCGCCAGCGATAGGCTCTCGACACCGGGATAGCGGAGTTTCCATTGCGGCATGCGCTCGCGCACGAAGTCCTGCACGTCCTGGGCCAGGGTCTGGAAAAACGTGCTCGTGGTGCGCCCGCAGCCCGGGCAGGCTGTGACCATCGGCGAAAAGGCGCGCAGACCCATGCTCTGCAGCATCTCCTGCGCCACGATGACTTCATCGGTACGCGGCTGTCCCGGTTCAGGCGTCAGGGAAACCCGGATGGTGTCGCCGATGCCGCGCTGCAGCAGCACCGCCATGGCGGCAGTCGAGGCCACGATGCCCTTGCTGCCCATGCCGGCCTCGGTCAGCCCCAGGTGCAGCGGGTAGTCGCAGCGCTGCGCCAGTTCCCCGTAAACAGCGATCAGGTCCTGCACATCGCTCACCTTGCAGGACAGGATGACGCGATCGTGCGGGAGGCCCAGTTCTTCCGCCTGGCGGGCGCTGTCGACCGCCGAGCGGACCAGGGCCTCGCGCATCACGGCGGCCGCTTCGGCAGGATTCGCGGACGCCGCGTTGTCATCCATCAGCCGCGCCAGCAGGGCCTGGTCCAGGCTGCCCCAGTTGACGCCGATACGCACCGGCTTGCCATTCTCGATGGCCAGCTCGACGATGGTCGCGAACTGGTCGTCGCGCTTGCGTCCGAAACCGACATTGCCGGGGTTGATGCGGTATTTCGCCAGTATCTCGGCGCAGTCGGGCACCTCCCGCAGCAGCTGGTGCCCGTTGTAATGAAAATCGCCGACCAGCGGCACCTTGCAGGACATCATTTCGAGGCGGCGCTGGATCTCCGGCACGGCGCGGGCCGCCTCCAGAGTGTTGACGGTGATGCGCACCAGTTCGGACCCCGCACGCGCCAGCTCGGCTACCTGCTGCGCCGTGGATTTCGCATCGGCCGTGTCCGTGTTGGTCATCGACTGCACGACGACCGGATGGTCGCTGCCCACCGGCACGCCACCGACCAGGACGGTCGGCGTCTTGCGGCGGGCAATAACGCCTTCGACTGGACTCATCCCTTCGGTCCCTGTTTGGGGGACACGATAACGGGCCAGGCGGAACGCAGGTAGCTGCCCATCGACCACAGCGTGAGCACCGCCGCCGTGTAAAGCAGCAGTTCCCCGATCAGCATCACCGGGATCCATGCCAGGTCCTCACGGTAGAGCAGGAATCCGATAGCGGTCATCTGGAATATCGTTTTGACTTTGCCGACCCAGCTCACCTTGACCCGGGCGCGTTCGCCGATCTCGGACATCCATTCCCTCAGCGCGGATATCGTGATCTCGCGCCCGATGATGATCGCCGCTGCGATCGCGAAGACGATTTCGCGCGTCTCCTGCCGCTGTACCAGGAGGACCAGCGCCGTGGTGACCATGATCTTGTCGGCCACCGGGTCGAGGAAAGCCCCGAAACGCGACGTCTGCCCGGTGCTGCGCGCGATCGCACCGTCGGCGATGTCGGTCACGGCGGCAACGACGAACACGACGACACAGACGATATTCGACCAGTCGTAAGGCAGGTAAAACACGATGACCAGCACCGGAACGAGCGCAATCCGCAGCAGGGTCAGGATGGTGGGAAAAGTCAGTTGCATGTCTTGGCTTCTTTCGAATCCTGTTATCCCGGCATTATCGCAGACATCGCCGCTCAGTGCAGTGCGCGAAAGATGATTTCAGCAAGCGTTGTGCTGATCCCGGGCACGCTGGAAAGCTCCTCGATCCCGGCCTGCTTCACCCCCTGGATGCCGCCAAAATGATTCAGCAGCGCCCGGCGGCGGCCCGGCCCGATCCCGGGAATTTTCTCGAGGCCCGAACGGGTCGACGCTTTCTGCCGGCGGCCGCGGTGACCGGTAATGGCGAAACGGTGCGCCTCGTCACGAATTTGCTGCACCAGGTGCGAAGCCGGCGATTCCGGCCCCGGGTAGATGCTGCGCCGCGGCGAATCCGTGATCCACTCCTCGTGACCGGCACGCCGGGACGGTCCCTTGGCGATTCCGACCACCGGGATGCCGCTGAGCCCCAGCTCGCCCAGTACGCCCTCCGCCTCCGCCAGTTGGCCCTTGCCGCCGTCGATCAGCACCAGGTCGGGCAGACTGCCCTCCTCTGCCTGGAGCCGCCCGTAACGCCGCGTGAGCACCTGGTGCATGGCGGCGTAATCGTCTCCCGGCGTGATGCCCTTCAGGTTGTAGCGGCGATAACGGGACTTGACCGGCCCGCCGGGGTCAAAAACCACGCAGGCGCCCACCGTCTCGCTGCCCGAGGTATGCGAGATATCGAAGCAGTCGATGCTGGACGGCGGCTCATCCAGGCCGAGCACGGTCTGCAGCGCTTCGAACTGCGCGTTGATGTTGGCCTGGCTGGCCAGTTTCATCAGCAGCGCCTGGCGGGCGTTGCCGAGGACCATGTCCAGCATCGCTCGCCGTTCTCCGCGCGGATGCGCCTGGATCACCACGCGGCGGCCGGCGGATTCCGAAAACACCGCGGCCAGCAGCGCCTGGTTTTCGACCGGCTCGGAGATGACCAACTGCGCGGGCGGACGGCGATCACGGTAGTACTGCCCAAGGAAAGCCTCCATGACCTCGGCGGCCGTGCGGCCCTCGGCCTGGCTGGGGAAGTGGTTGCGCTGGCCCAGGTGGCGCCCGCCGCGTATCGACGCGACATCGACACAGAAACGGCCTTTTTCCTGAACGACCCCGACAATATCGATATCTTTCTGCCGGCCCGAGACGAACTGTTGCGCCTGCATCTGTTTCAGCAGGCTGATCTGGTCCCGGTAAAGAGCCGCGGTCTCGTACTCCAGTTCCGCGGCGGCCTGCTCCATGCGCTGAATCAGACGCTCGGTGACCTTGCGGTTGCGCCCTTCCAGGAACAGCCGCGCGTCGTTGACCTGCTCGGCGTAGTCCGATTTGCTGACCAGGCCCACGCAGGGCGCCGTGCAGCGGCGAATCTGGTGCTGCAGGCAGGGGCGGCTGCGATGGGCGAAGTAGCTGTCCTCGCAATTCCGCAGCCGAAACAGCTTCTGGATCAGGTTGATGCTGTCCCGCACGGAATGCGCCGAGGGGTAAGGGCCGAAAAAACTTTTTTTCGGATCACGCGCGCCGCGGTGAAAAAAAATGCGCGGAAAGTCGTGGTCGCTGCCCAGCACGATCCACGGGTAGGACTTGTCGTCCCGAAGCAGGATGTTGTAGCGGGGCTTGAGCGACTTGATCCACTCGTTTTCCAGCAGCAGCGCCTCGCCCTCGGTGCGCGTGATGGAAACCTCGATGCTTCGAATGCGCGCGATCATGCGCATGATGCGCTCACCTTTCGGCCGCGCGTCGAAATAACTGGCGACGCGTTTTCTGAGGTTGAGCGCCTTGCCGACATACAGCGCCA
Source organism: Lysobacterales bacterium (assembly GCA_036351575.1). GTDB lineage: Bacteria > Pseudomonadota > Gammaproteobacteria > Xanthomonadales > SZUA-36 > JABDPF01. The sequence goes on from JAZBPJ010000073.1 coordinate 22,938, forward strand.
GCCCGCCCTCGTCGCGCATCAGGTACACGCCCGGGCGCGTCGGCAGACGGCGCGCCTCGGCCTTGCCGTCGAATTCAACCGCGCCGGGTTCGCTCGTCTTCGCCATCCGCCAGGTCAGCAGCCGGCCTCGAGCAGTCCGCGCACCCGCTCGAGGTCCGCCGGCGTATCGACGCCGGCCGGGATGAATTCACAGGCCTCCGCCATTGCTATGCGGTGGCCGGATTCAAGGAATCGCAGTTGCTCCAGCTTCTCCATCGCTTCCAGCGGCGACGGCGCCATGGCGGAAAACGCCCGCAGCGCGGCTGCACGGTAGGCGTAAAGGCCGATGTGCCGCTTCCAGGCGCCGGCGTCATGGCGGTGTGCGGAAACCGCTGCCGGGTCGCGCGGGAAGGGAATCGCCGAACGGCTGAAATACAGCGCCTGGTTGTCCCGCCCGGTGACGACCTTGACCACGTTCGGATCCTTCGCCTCGGACCATTCCTGCAGGTGCCAGAACAGGCTGGCCACGTCGGCTGCCTCATCGTCGCGCAGCAGTCGGGCGACCTGGTCCAGGCAGGCGGCCGGCATCAGCGGTTCGTCGCCCTGCAGGTTGACGATGAACACATCGTCGCCCCAGCCCAGCAGTTCGGCGCACTCGGCGATGCGGTCACTGCCGCTGGTATGGCTGCTTGAGGTCATCACGACCCGCGCACCGAAGCCTTCCGCGGCGGTCCGGACCCGGTCCGAGTCCGTCGCGATCACGACCGATTCAGCCCGCGAAGCCTTGGCGCGCCGCCAGACGTGTTCGATCAGCGGTCGATGCCCGATCAGCGCCAGCGGCTTTTCAGGCAGGCGCTGCGATTCGAGACGGGCGGGAATGACGATGTGGTAACTCATGACTTCTCCTGCATCACGCGGGCCAGGAACGCGGTTTCCCATTCCCGGGGAAGCGCGGCATCCACCTCCAGGTACCAGGCGTTTTCAAGGCTGAACGCGTTCGCTTTGACCGCGTCCTTCTCGGTCATCAGCACCGGCAGCTCCGGTTCCAGGGATTCGAAGTCGGCCGGGGTGAATTCATGGTGGTCCGGAAACGCGTACTCGTTGACGGAGAGGCGCGCGCTGCGCAGCGTGTCGAAAAATCGGTCGGGGTTTCCGATTCCGGCGACAGCGTTGACCCGGCAGCCCGCGAATTCACTCAGGCGCCAGCTTTGCGTGCCGCAAAGGGAACGCAGCCGTCCCGGAACGAGGTTCATCGTGACCGCGCCGGGAACCGGGATGCGGTCCATTTCACCGCCGTTGACGACAACGAAATCCACGCTCTGCAGACGCTGTGCCGGTTCGCGCAGCGGCCCGGCCGGCAGCAGGCGCCCGTTGCCCAGGCCGCGTTCGCCGTCGAGCACGCAGACTTCGACGCTGCGCGGCAGCCGGTAATGCTGCAGGCCGTCGTCCGCAACGACGACATCGACGCCATCGGCCAGCAGCGCCCGCGCCGCCTCGCAGCGGTCGGCGGCAACGATGACCGGCGCCCCGGTGCGGCGGGCGATCAGCAGCGGTTCGTCGCCGGCATCTTCGGGCCGGTCGGCTGGCCCGACCCGCAGCAGGCGCTCGTCCCTGCGGCCATATCCCCGGCTGATGACGCCGGCCTTGAGGCCGGCGGCGGCCAGGAGTTCACAGACCCTGATGACCAGCGGGGTTTTGCCGGTACCCCCCGCCGTGAGATTTCCGATAACGACAATGGGCGCTGTCCTGAGGTCCTCGGGTTGCTGCCGCAGTTGCCGCGCGCGGTCGAGCGCCTGCCCGGCCCGGTAAACCGCGGCCAGCGGCTTGAGCCAGAACGGCACGGCTTCCGCGCCGTACCAGATGGCATTGAGTTTCTGTTCGAGCTCGGCGCGCACCGTTAAGCCCGGTCGACCCCGGTAATCGATTCAGCGGACCGCTCGCTGCCTTTCTGCGCCTCGTGGAGCCGGGCATATGCTCCACCCCGGGCGATCAACTCGCGGTGCGTGCCGGTCTCGATGACACGGCCGTGGTCGAGCACGATGACCTGGTCGGCATTTTCGATGGTCGACAGGCGGTGCGCGATGACCAGGGTCGTCCGGTTTTTCATCACGCGGGTCAGCGCGGTCTGGATGACATGCTCCGACTCGCTGTCGAGCGCGGAGGTAGCCTCGTCGAGGATCAGGATTGGCGCGTCTTTGAGCAGCGCCCGGGCAATGGCCAGCCGCTGCCGCTGCCCGCCGGACAGCAGCGTGCCGTTTTCGCCCACCAGCGTATCGAGCCCCTCGGGCAACTGCTCGATGAACTCCATGGCGTGCGCATCGAGCGCAGCCTTCTCAATGGCAGCGCGGGAGGTGCCGGCCAGCGCGCCATAGGCGATGTTTCCCGCCACGGTATCGTTGAACAGCACGACGTTTTGACCCACCAGCGCGATCTGGCTGCGCACGTTGTCCAGCTCGTAATCGGACAACTCGTGTCCGTCGAGCATGATGCTGCCTTCGTATTGAGAATAGAACCGCGGCAGCAAACCGGCCAGCGTGGTCTTGCCGCTGCCGGAATGGCCGACCAGCGCCGCGACGCTGCCGGCCGGAATGTGCAGGTTGACCTCACTCAGAACCGGCTGGCCTCCCGCCTTGTAACTGAAGCTCACGTTCCGGAATTCCAGTTCGCCTTTTACGCGATCCACCCGGTAGTCTCCGGTATCGGCTTCAGCCTCGGTGTCCAGGACCTGGAAGATGCTGTCGGCCGCCGCGATGCCTTTCTGCATCTGCGACTGCACCCGCGTCAGGCGCTTGAGCGGCGGAATGGTGGCGATCATCGCGGTGAAAATCGCCGTGAACGTACCGGCCGAAATGGACTCCAGCAGGGCTGGCCGCGTGGCGATGATCAGCAGCAGAACCATGGCCAGCCCGGCGGCGATCTGCACCAGCGAGGACGAAGCGAGGTGCGTGACGGCCATGCGCATGTGCAGGCGCCGTGTCTTGTCGTTGACCGTGCGAAAACGCTTTTTCTCAGTCTCCTGCCCCTGGAATACCTTGACCACCTGCTGCCCGACCACGGCTTCCTCGGTCACGTGCGATACGTTGCCCATCATGTCCTGGATGCGATGGCTGATCTTGCGAAAGCGCCGGCTGATGACCGTCACCAGCAAGCCGATCATCGGCACGAGCAACAGCATCACGAGCGTCAGCTTGACGTTGGTCACGAGCATGACGCCGAGCAGGAACAGCACCAGGAGCACGTCCCGAAAGGCCGAAACGACGGCCGTGGTCGCCGCGTTGGCCACCTGCTCGCTGTTGTAAGCAAGTTTGGAAATGAGCTGGCCGGAGCTGTACCGGTCAAAAAAGGTCGCCGGCAGCGCAACATAACGGTCGAACAGTTCCTGCCGCAGGTCCGCTATGACTTTTCGGCCGACCCATTCCATGCCGTAAAGCCCGGCGAAGTTTCCGGCCATGCGCAGGACGCTGACCCCGAAAATGATTCCGGCCAGCCACACGCCGAATTCGGAATCCTTGGCCACGAAAACGCGGTCGATCAGCGGTTCCATGAACTTGATGAAGGCGGCCTGCATGCTGGCGTCCAGCGTCACGCCGACGATGCCCAGGACGAACATCCAGATATAGCGGCGCGTATAGCCCCACAGGCGCCGGTAAACGACCATCGGTTCAGAGGACGGCGCGTTCATTGCGCATCGCTTTCCGCGCGGTTCGTGGCGATCGACAGGTTGATGAAGCCCAGTTGCGCGGCGACGTCCATCACGGTCACGACATAATGATGCGGCGTCTGGCGGTCGGCGCGCAGGATCAGCGGCAGGTCGCGCTGTTCCCCGGCCAGTCCTTCCATGGCGGCGCGCACGGTGCGCGCGTCGCTGTCCAGCAGGCGCTCACCGTTCAGGAACATGCGGCCTTCGTTGTCAATGACCAGTTCCAGCATCTCCGGCGTATCGTCCCGGTTTTCGACCTCACTGGCCGAGGGCAAATCGATCTTGAGCACCGACTCGCGTTCGAACGTCGTGCTGACCATGAAAAAAATCAGCAGCAGGAAGACGACATCGATCAGCGATGTCAGATCGATCGTCGGGTCTTCCTTTGCCTGGCGCTGCAGTCTCATTCAGCCCCCGGGCACACCGGAACCCAGTTGAGCGACGTTGCCGCGTTCGATGGCCTCGATCAGGTTGATGGCCTGTTCCTCCATCGACACGACGTAGGACTCGACCTTGCCCTTGAAGTAGCGGTAGAAGAAAAAGCTGGGGATCGCCACAGTCAAACCCGCAGCCGTGGTGATCAGCGCCTCGGAAATGCCGCCGGCCAGCTGGTTGGCATCGCCGACACCGTGCACCATGATCGACGAGAACACCTTGATCATGCCGATAACCGTGCCGAGCAGGCCCAGCAGCGGTGAAATGCCGGCAATGGTGCCGAGCGTATTCAGGAAGCGTTCGAGTTCGTGCACCACGTGGCGGCCCGTGTCCTCGATGGCTTCTTTTATCAGGTGGCGCGAACGATGCCGGTTGACCAGGCCCGCCGCCAGCACGCGACCCAGGACCGAGCCGCTGCGAAGTTGCTCGATATGCCGCCGATCGAGTTCGTGCCGCGCGGCCCATTGTTCGACCGTGCCGCCGAGGTCGTCCGGGACGACCCGCTTGCGGCGCAGGCTCCAGGAGCGCTCCGCGATGATGGTCAGGGAAAGAATGGAACAGACGATGATCGGCGCCATCAGCCAACCACCGGCCCGCAGGATTTCCAGCACGCTACTTCACTCCGTAAATTCAAGGCCGTTTCAGGGTGTCCAAATCATACCAGCAGTGCCGCCCGTGGTCTTGTCCCGGGCCATGACCGCCGAGCGGGGCCCGCGGATCAAGGACAGCCGGGCGCGGCGGGCCAGCGCCAGATGCGCGGCCGTTGTGGGCGCGCGCTTGCAGCCTCAAGGAATCCGTCGGCCGCCACCGTTACCGAAAGGCCGCCGCATTCACCGGTGGACCACAGGGGAATACCGAGCCGGCTCAGCCGTCCACGGACTTCCGGCCGCGGAAAGCCGAAACGGTTTCCGATCCCGGCCGAGGCGATCACTGCCTGCGGCGAAACGGTCTCGACAAAGGCCTGTGCGGAAGAACCGGCGCTGCCGTGGTGCGCCGCCAGCATCAGGGGAAAATCACCCAGGCCATCCATCAGCAGCCGCTCTTCGATGGCCGTCTCGATATCACCCGGCAGCAGGAGCCCGGCTTGCCCACGCCGGACCGCCAGGACACAGGAACTGTTGTTTTTCAGATAAGGCAGGCCGCGGGAAGGATGCAGGACACGGAACTCGAATCCGTCACGGCGCCAGGACAGGCCGCGCACGCAGCGTTCGACCCCCGACCAATCGCCGCTGAAACTTCCGCTGATGCGCGCCAAGGGGTAGCGTTTGCGTACGGACGGCAGACCGCCTGCATGGTCGAGGTCCGAGTGACTGATGACGATGCGTTCCGGCGCACCCTGCCCCAGCTCAACGATGGCCGGCACGATCACCGAAGCGACCCGGTCCGCGCCGGCACCATCACCCGGGCCGGTATCGTAAAGCAGCAGATTGTTTTCCGTGCTGACCAGCACCGCCGTGCCCTGCCCCACGTCCAGCGCTTCGACCCGCAACGAACCGCTTTCCGTCGACGGTCGAGGCGGCAAAACCAGCGGAAGCAGCAGGAACAAGCCGAGCCAGCGACCGGGAAAGCCGCGCGGCAGAAGAAGCAGCAGCGCACCGCAGAATGCGCCGACCAGGCCGGCGATCGAAAGGCTGCGCAAGGGAAACGTGCCGGGCAGCGTATCGGCCAGCCAGGACAGGAACTGGAACAGGCCGGAGACGGCAAATCCCGCCAGCGACCAGGTCGCGGCGCCCGCCACGTCGCTGACGGGCGACAGCGCGATGCCCGCCAGCACCGGCGGCACCACGGTGAAGCTGACCCACGGTATCGCGACCAGGTTGGCCGGGTACGCCAGCAGGGTCGCACTGCCCTGCCAGGCCGCGTTGACCGGCAGAAGAACCAGGAACACCGCGGCCTGTGCCGTCAATGCCCCGGACAGAAGGGAGCGCACACCGGGTCGCGGCTGAAACGTCCAGAGCAGGGCGAACACGGCCGCGAACGAGAACCAGAAACCCGATGACAGCGGAGCAAAAGGGTTACTGAGCAAGACCAGCGCGAGCGCCGCCAGGAAGACCCGCCAGGCGCCGGACGAGCGCGACGCGGCCATAACCGTCAGAACGGCAAGCAGCATCAGCAAGGCACGCACGGTCGAAACACCGAGGTTGGCCAGCAAGGCGTAGCACGCGGCCATCAGCATCGCGGCCAGCAACGGCAGGTGAAAGAACGCCAGCCCCCTGCCCGACAGCGGCAGGACATGCAGCGCCCGGCGCCCGATCAGCATGCCTCCGGCTGCCACCAGCCCGATATGCAGCCCCGATATGGCCAGCAGATGCAGGGTGCCGGTGCTGCGCAGCAGTTCATTTTCCGCCTGCGCCACGCCGGAACGATCCGCGGTGGCGAGCGCCTGGATGACCCCGCGCCGCAACGGGTCCTCAACGCGCTGCGCGATGCGTTCGTTCAGCCCGGCGCGAATCCGCTGCAAAGGAAACTTCGCTTCGGGGGCGGGAGCGACCAGGGCCCCGTTTCGCACCGAGCCCCGTGCGCCGATACCCTCGGCGAAAAACCATCGCTCCCGGTCCGCACCGTGAAAATTGACAACGCCCCAGGGAGGCTGCAGGCGCAGTTCGAGCAGCCAGCGCTGCCCGATGGCCATCTCGGGCCCGTCACGAAACCAGCGAACCAGGATGGCGCCGGGCAGGTCCTTCCGCGCTTTCGGCCTGAAGCGGAATTCAAGCAGTTCATCCCGGCGCCTGGGCAGCGATACGACCGTACCCTCGATACGCTGCACGCTGCCGGCCAGCGAAGAATCCAGCCGTTCGCCCAGGCGCAGCCCGTAGACTGCCAGGCAAGCCGAAAACACGAGCAGGAATACCGCAAGCGGCCGCCAGGCGCGCGATGACAGCAGCACCACGCCGGCCAATGCAGCCATGAACGTCAAATAATGAGTCGGCAGCGCGGGCAGCAACGGAACCAGCAGCACCGCCGAACAGGTCGCGACCAGCACTCGCATTGCCTGCAAAGGGTCTGGCGCGGGGCGCGGCATGGGTGCGCCGCGATCAGCTCATTTCAAGCAGACGCCCCATCTGCAGTTCCATGCGCCGGTCCATGCGCGCCGCCAGGCCCTTGTGGTGGGTCACCAGCAGCAGGCTCGTGCCGAGTTCGCGGTTCAGGTCGAGCATCAGCCCGTATACGTGATCCGCCGTGCGCTCGTCCAGGTTGCCGGTCGGCTCATCGCCCAGGACGACCTGGGGTTTGCCAACCAGCGCCCGCGCCACCGCTGCGCGCTGACGCTCCCCGCCCGACAATTCTCCGGGCTTGTGGTGCAGGCGTTCCGACAGGCCCACGCGATCAAGTATCTCAGTAGCCTGTTTGCGCGCATCGGACGTCGCTTCGCCGCGTATCAGCAACGGCATGGCCACGTTTTCCAGGGCCGAGAATTCGTTCAGCAGGTGATGGAACTGGTAGACGAAACCCATCGAGCGGTTGCGCACCCGGCTGCGCTCGGCCGCGGCCATGGACCACATCGGGCTGCCGCCGACGCGAACCTCGCCGCCGTCCGGACGGTCGAGCCCGCCCAGGATGTGCAGCAGCGTGCTCTTGCCCGCGCCGGAAACCCCTACGATCGCCAGCGACTCGCCGGCACCCAGGGCCATGCTGACATCTCGGAGCACGACCACTTCGCGGGGGCCCTGGCGGTAGGACTTGCTGACTCCACGCGCTTCCAGCACGGCGCCGTTCTGCATCCGAGGCTCACTCATAGCTCAGTGCCTCCGCGGGATGGGTACGCGCGGCCCGCCACGATGGATAGATCGTCGAGAGCAACGACATGGCCAGGGCCATGATCGCGAACTTGATCACGTCCGACGACTGCAGGTCCGAGGGCAACTCGGTAATGTAATAAATATCTGACGGGAACAGGCTGAAACCGAAAAATTGTTCCAGGAATGGAACGACCGCCCCGATATTCAGGGCCAGCAGGATGCCGCCGACCACGCCCAGCGCGGTGCCCACCACGCCGATCACGCTGCCCTGGATCATGAATACGCGCATGATCGTTCCGTTGCCTGTGCCCATGGTTTTCAGGATCGCGATATCCGACTGCTTGTCGGTCACGACCATCACCAGCATGGAAATGATGTTGAAGGCCGCCACCGCGATGATCAGCGACAGGATGACCCACATGACGGTTTTCTCGGTTTTGACCGCCTGGAACAGGTTGCCCCGCTCCTGGGTCCAGTCGCGCACGAAATAAAAGCGCGTGTCGCCCTGTTCACGGTCGTTGTCACTGAAGCGGGTCGAAAGCTCCCGCGCGACGGCCCATGCCCGGTACATGTCGGTCAGGTGCAAGCGCACCCCGCCGGCGGAATCCTCCGGCATGCGCAGCAGGCGGGCGAGATCGTGCATGTGCACCAGCGCGAGCGCCGAGTCGTTTTCGAACTCGCCGAACTCAAAAGCACCCACCACCGTGAAACGGCGCATCAGCGGACTCGCCCCGACGGGTGTCGCCTTGAGCCGCGGAGCAATGACCGTCACCCGGTCGCCGGGCCCGACCCGGAGCCGTGTCGCCAGGCCGATCCCCAGAACGATGCCGTACTCACCGGGAACCAGGTCCGACAGGCGGCCGTGCAGCATTTTTTCTTTCACCTCGGACACGCGTTCCTCGAACTCCGGTTCGATCCCGCGCAGCAAGGCGCCGCTCGACTCGTTGCCCTGCAGCCAGACGCCTTCCTCAATATACGGCGCTGCGCCATCCACCTCCGGGTGACTGCTGGCGATATCGATCACGGAACGCCAGTCCGTCAGCGCGCCGTCCGCTGGCTGCACGGTCGCGTGCGCGATGGCGCCCAGGATCCGTGTGCGAAGCTCTTTTTCAAAACCGTTCATCACGGAAATGACCGTGATCAGCGTGGTGACGCCCAGCGCGATACCCAGCATGGAAATCAGCGAAATGAACGAGATGAAGTGATTGCGCCGCTTGGCCCGGACGTAACGCAGGCCAATGAAGGCTTCGAGCGGTTTGTACATTGGCGGAATTACATCACAGGCCTGCGGTGTTCACCAGAGCCGCGAACCACAGTGATTCGTAGGAATTCAGCCTTTTCGTCTTTCCGACACCGAATTTCATGCTTCGAGCGACGCCAGCAGGCTGCGCAGGTCTTCGGGCAGCGGCGCGTTGAAGGTCTGCATCTGGCCCGACAGGTCCTCCAGTTCCAGCGCGTGCGCATGCAGGAACAGGCGCCTGAGACCCATCTTGCGCCAGCGTGACTGCGAGTCCCGCGGCGCGTAGGCGCCGTCTCCGGCCAGCGGCAGCCCGATGTGCTGCGCATGAACGCGAATCTGGTGGGTGCGGCCGGTCAGCAATTCGGCTTCGACGTAGCTGCCCATGAAATAGTCCTGCAGTTTTCTGAAACGCGTGATCGCGGGTTTTCCTTCCGGGTCCACGACAACCGGCCGGCTCTGCCCCGACGCGACCCGCCTGAGCGGCACGTTAACCTCTACAAGGTCTTCTGGAAGCCGGCCGTCCAGCAGGCACAGGTAGCGCTTGCCGATTTGACCTTCCCTGAACTGGGAGGAAACGCTTTTCAGGGCCGCGGCGTTTCTCGCGAATACCAGGCAGCCGCTGGTCTCGCGATCCAGGCGATGGGCCAGTTCCAGGTATTGGCCGGGAAACAGTTGCCGCAGGCCGTCGATGACGCCCCAGGCCAGGCCGCTGCCGGCGTGCACCGCCATGCCGGACGGCTTGTCGAGCACGAGCAGGTTCTCGTCCCGGTGCAGGATGGAATCCCCAAGTCGTTCAAGCACCCGGTCGGAGACCTGCACCGGCCCGGAAGCGGACCGGGGCGCGGGCGGTATGCGCAACAGGTCACCCTTCTGCAGGCGCGCCGAGGGTTTGCAGCGTTTGCCGTTGATCCGCACCTGGCCGGTTCGAATCAGGCGGTAGACCAGCGAACGCGGAATGCCCTTGAGTCGCGCAGACAGGAAGTTGTCCACGCGCTGCCCTGCGTGATCCGCCCCGACGCGCTCATTGCTGACACCGCCTTTCCCGTTTTCCATTAATATGTCCGCCAAGTCGTTGATACAACGCAGGAACACTGCTATATTGAACCGTTCCGGAACACCGCAGCCGGTGCCTATGTTACCGAAAATGTATCGGTACAGGCACGCCGCGGCCAGCACAGCCGGTTTCCGCCCGTTCGGCGACCGCAGACGATTCCTCCGGGTTCACACGCCATTGCCGCCACGTGCAGCACGATTTGCGTAAGAACATGAACCGCGGAGTCATTCCGGAACGAAGAATTGCACCGACAGCCATTGAGGGCTGTCGGCGGGTGCCGCTCCAAGTGGACGGCCATTACAAATAGAACAGAACAAGGCGACCTGGCCTGCCCGGTAAGATGAACGGGCCGGGAGCACGTAACACGGAGAAAGAACACCGGTTTTTTTACCGGCTCTTTCGTCGTGTTCAGGCTAGGAAGCCTGAGGAACAAAATACAAAATGAAACGCATGCTGATCAACGCGACTCAGCCTGAAGAGTTGCGTGTGGCCGTCGCCGATGGCCAAGTGTTGATTGATCTCGACATCGAAGTTCCCTCCCAGGAACAAAAGAAATCAAACGTTTACAAAGGAAAGATCACGCGAATTGAACCTTCGCTCGAAGCCTGTTTCGTTGATTTCGGATCCACCCGCCACGGTTTTCTGCCGCTGAAAGAAATCTGCCCGGAAGCCTACGCCAACGCACCGCGCAAGAAAGAAGGCCGGCCCTCCATCAAGGACGTGATGAAAGAGGGACAGGAAATCATCGTCCAGGTCGAGAAAGAAGAACGCGGCAACAAGGGCGCTGCGCTAACCACCTATATCTCGCTGGCCGGGCGCTACCTCGTGCTGATGCCGACCAACCCGAAAGCCGGCGGCGTGTCGCGCCGCATCAGCGGCGAAGACCGGGCCGATCTGCGCGAACAGCTGCAGCAGGTCATCGCGCCGGACAACGTGGGCATCATCGTGCGCACCGCGGGCGTGGGGCGCGAAGCCGAAGAACTGCAATGGGACCTCGATTACCTGCTCCAGCTGTGGGGCGCCATCGAGAAAGCGGCCGCCGAAAAAGCCGCACCTTTCCTGATATACCAGGAAAGCAACCTGTTTATCCGCGCGCTGAGAGACCACTTGCGCAACGATATCGGTGAAATCCTGATCGACAACCCGGCTGTCTTCAAGACGGCGCAGGAATTCATGCAGCAGGTCATGCCGCACAACCTGCGCAAACTCAAGCAGTACACGGACTCGATTCCGCTGTTCAACCGGTTCCAGATCGAAAGCCAGATCGAATCCGCGTTCGCACGCACCGTCCACCTGCCCTCGGGCGGCTCGTTGGTGATCGACCACACCGAGGCCATGCTGTCCATCGATATCAACTCGGCCCGGGCGACCAAGGGTTCGGACATCGAGGAAACGGCGTTCAACACGAACCTCGAGGCGGCGGATGAGCTCGCCAGGCAGCTGCGCCTTCGTGACCTTGGCGGCCTGATCGTCATCGACTTTATCGACATGATGGACCGCAAGCACCAGCGCGCGGTGGAAGAGCGTCTGCGTCGCGCCCTGCAAATCGACAAGGCGCGCGTGCAGACCGGGCGCATTTCACGCTTCGGCCTGCTCGAGATGTCGCGCCAGAGGTTGCGGCCGTCGCTGGGTGAATCCAGCCACGAGACCTGCCCGAGGTGCGAGGGTCACGGCACGATACGAAGCGTCGAGTCGCTGGCCCTGTCCATTCTTCGCCTGGTCGAAGAAGAATGCATGAAAGAATTCACCGGGCAGGTCATCGTTTACGCCCCCGTGTCGGTCGGCAACTTCCTGCTCAACGAAAAACGCAAGGCGGCTGCCGAAATCGAGCAGCGGCACAACACGCCGATCCAGATCGTCTGCAACGAGCACATGGACCGGCCCCGTTTCGAAATCCACCGCATCCGCAAGAGCGACGTAACCGCCGACCCGAGCTACTCCCGGGTGGAACAGCCGGTCACTGAGCTGGTGGCGACCGAGGAAACGCAGGCCGTCGCTGGCGGCGCCCCTGCCGTGACCGGCGTGTCGCCCACCCGTCCTGCGCCCACGCGCCCTGTTCCGGCAGAGGAAATACCGACGGCAAAGAAGCCCGGTCTTTTCCCGCGCCTGTTCGCAGCACTTTTTGGCAGCGGCGAGGAAGATGATACGAAGGCGGAAAGCAAAAAAAAGAGCAGCGAAAAAGCACCGCTGAAAAAGAAAGTGGACGATAGCCGAAACAAATCCGGGTCAAGGCAGCAGGACAACCGCGGCCGCAAGAAAACCCAGGGTGCCCGCGGCAAATCCGACCCATCCGACCAGGCGGGTAAGCCACCCAGGAAGAAGAAAACATCGAGAAAGAAAAAAACGGGCGACCGCAAGCCAGAGGCCGCGAAAGATGCGGATTCGCGCAAAGCCCAGCCCAATGCCGGCGACAAGCCTGAGAAAGGCAGCGGAGACGATGAAAAAGGCGGAAGCCAGCGCAAACCCCGCCGCAGGCGTTCCCGTTACCAGACCTCCGGAAACAAGCCCAGGGAAAACCGGGCAACGGAGCAATCCGGCAAAGCGGCAAACCCGAACCTGCCTGCCGGTGACAAGGACACCGCGTCAGCTGCCGCCAAACCCTCGCAGAAAAGCATGGAAAAACGCCAGGACGGCAAGCCGCCTGCTGTCGTTCCGGGCGAAACGGTAAGGAAACACGAAACCGCCCAGTCGGCAGAGGAGTCCAAGCCGCAGCAGGAGTCCAAGCCGCAGCAGGAGTCCAAGCCGCAGCAGGAATCCAAGCCGCAGCAGGAAT
>JAZBPJ010000074.1:0-6039 GCA_036351575.1 Lysobacterales bacterium
GCGCAAGTCACAGGCCGTAACCAACATCAAGCGCCAGGACGTCAGCGGCTTCATGTGGGCCACCAACGACCGGCTGCTGTTCTTCATGGACAAGGACGGTAACGAGTCCTTCGGCATCTTCGCGGTCAACGCGGACGGCTCCTACCCGCGCACGCTGGTCGAACCGCCGGAAGCAATGGCGCGCAGCGGACGTGCCTCGGAAATCCGCATCGTGCAGGTCCTGGACATCCTCGAAGACGAGCCCGAGTGGGTCCTGGTCCAGAGCAACGAGCGCCGCGCGTCGAACCCGGACGTGTTCAAGCTCAACATCATGACCGAAGGCCAGTCCAGGGGGACCCTCGGTTCCGGAAGCAACACCCAGCTGGTGCAGCGCAACCCGGGCAACGTGGCCGGCTGGTTTACCGACTGGGACGGCAACCTGATCGGCGCCAGCTTCCAGGACGGGCTCAATGTCGGCTTCATGATGCTGACCGACCGCGAGAACGATACCTGGGAAACCGTGTTGGAAACCCGCTTCGACGAGCCGGGCTTTTCACCCGCCGCCATCACGGGCGACGGCGTCAACGGCTACGTGACCTCGAACCTCACGCCGGACGGCAAGGCCCGCGACAAGGCCGCGCTGTACGAATACAACTTCGAGACACGGGAATTCGGAGACCTGGTCTACGAGCACGACGTGGTCGACTGCTGCAGCCCGATCATGAACCGCAAAGCGCGCAAGCTGATCGGCGTTTCCTACATGGTCGGCAAACCGGAGATGGTGTACCTGGACCCGGTCTGGAAGAGCCGCATGGACGCCATCAACCGCGCGCTGCCCGACACGATCAACCGCATCAGCAGCCTCGACGACGAGGAGACCATCGCCGTCGTGACGTCCTCCAGCTCCACGCAGCCGCCGAAGTATTACCTGTTCGACATGATCAACAACAAGCTCGAATGGATGGCGGACTCGCGGCCCTGGGTCGACGCCTCGGTCATGGCGGAAATGAAACCGTATTCCTTTAAAGCGCGGGACGGCCGTGAGCTGCACGGTTACCTGACCATCCCGCACGGCAGCGACGGCAAGAACCTGCCGCTGATCGTCAACCCGCACGGCGGCCCCTGGGCCCGTGACGGCTACGGCTACAACCCCGAGCACCAGTTCCTGGCCAACCGCGGCTACGCTGTGATCCAGGTGAATTTCCGCGGCTCGACCGGCTTTGGCATGGACCACATGCAATCGGCCTTTAAGCAGTGGGGGCAGTCCATGCAGGACGACGTCACCGACGCCGTCAAGTGGGCCATCGACCAGGGCATCGCCGACGCGGACCGGGTCTGTATCTACGGCGGCAGTTACGGCGGCTACGCCGCGATGGCCGGCCTGACCTTCACGCCGGAACTTTACAAGTGCGGCATCAACTACGTCGGTGTCACCTCCATCCCGCTGCTGTTCGAGACCATGCCGGACGCATGGGGCGACGGCGCCGCGCAGATGAAAGCCATGGTCGGCGACCCGGAAACCGATAAGGAGTTCCTGGAACAGTGGTCACCGGTGTACCACGCCGACAAGATCCAGGCCCCGGTGTTCATGGCCTACGGCCGGCGCGACCCGCGCGTGAACATCGAACACGCCAAGATCATGGAAAAGGCGCTGAAGAAAAACGACGTCGAGTACGAACTGATGATCAAGCGGAATGAAGGGCACGGCTTCCGCAAGGAAGAGAACCGTTACGACTTCTACGGCACGATGGAGAAGTTCCTGGCCGAAAACCTCAAGTAAACCAGCGACCTGAAAGCCGTTCGCGGCGATCAGTTTTCGCGGTGATCCGGACCCGGGGCGAAATGGCTCAGGACCAGGACTGCCGCGAAGCCGGCCAGCATGATGCCCAGCGACGCCGCCACGGCGGCGTCGAGGGCCTCGGGAAACACCGGGCTGGAGTGGATCAGTTTCTCCTTGCCGCGCACGGTTTCGTACACGCGCTCCTGGAACGGCCAGATAACCCAGAGCGATCCGATCAGGATGCCCTTGATCACCAGCAGCGTCGGCTGCCGGTAGCGCTTCAGCAGCCACACGATTCCGCGTGAGAACACCGCCAGACCGGTCACCATGCCGGCCGCGAACACGGTGATCACCGCCCACTCGAAACTGCCCAGTGCGTTGATGATGTAGGCGTATTTCCCGAGGATCAGCAGAATGAAGGAACCGGAAATACCCGGCAGCAGCATCGCGCTGATGGCCACGAAACCGCACAGAAAAATGAACCACGCGGCGGTCGGGGTCTCTACCGGCACCAGGTTGACGACAATGAAACCGATTGCCGCGCCCAGCACCGCGAACGCGACTTCGGCCGCGCCGTAACGATCCACCTCCCGCATCAGGATCACGACCGAGCCCGCGATCAGCCCGAAAAACAGGCCGTACACCAGCTCCGGATGGGTCACGATCAGCTTGGGCAGCGGAACGACGTGCGTAAAAAACAGGATCGCGCCCAGGATACCGAGCGCCAGCGGAACCAGGAAGCCGAGGTCGTTTCGCGTCAGCGCGGCGCCCACTTTGCCGCGCAGCAGCAGCCCGATCCAGACGTGATCGAAACTGCGTATCGCGTTGAGCAGGCGTTCGTAGATTCCCAGTATCAGGGCCATGGTGCCGCCACTGACCCCGGGGATGATGTCGGCGCCGCCCATGCAGAAGCCTCTCAACAGGGTTGCGACGTGGCCCCCCGAAGGCTCCGGGGCTTTCCGATCAGGTTTTGCCATACGCTTCGTCCCCGGGCGTGCTGCCAGAACACGATGATGCCCCATGCCCGCGCAGTGTCAAGGCGAGGACATCCGGCAAGCCGCCCCGGACACCCTTCATCGCAGCAGCCCCTGCTTGTGCGGCGTCCTTGTATTGCACCATACTGCAAGCACTTTCTGACCAAACGGGAGACCCCAGGATGAAAGCCATCGCACGAATTCTTTTCACGGCATTTGCCGTCTTCTCCATGAGCCAGGCCGCGTTTGCGCAAAACGACCCTGTAGACATGGTCATGACCGGCTGCTCCAGCGAAATCGAGCAGTACTGCAGCCAGGTCACGCTGGGCGACGGCCGCCTGCTGGCCTGCTTTTTCGCCCACGAGGACAAGCTGTCCGGGCAGTGCCAGTATGCACTGTACCAGGCATCGGCCCAGCTCGAAGCCGCCGTCAACGCCCTGATTTACCTGGCCACCGAGTGCGAACAGGATATCGTGACGCACTGCGCTGCCGTCGAGGCCGGTGAAGGACGGATCCTCGAGTGCCTGCATGCCGCCGGTGACGCGGTCAGCGAGGCCTGCACGACGGCCATGAACGACGTCGTCAAAGTCAAGTGAGGGCAACCCTCTGAGAAAAGAAACCCCGCTTCGGCGGGGTTTCTTTTCTCAGGCCTGAAAAACTAGGCCCCGTACTTCTTGATGGCCCGGTCCAGCCTCGGCAGGACCAGGAAAATGAACAGCGCGACCAGCGCGGCGAGCGCGGCCAGGAAGACGAAAAACCACATCGGCTCCATGTGGTTCTGCACGTTTCCAAGGAAACCGGAGAACTTGTTGCCGATCGAGGTGGCCAGGAACCAGCCGCCCATCGCCAGGCCGGCCAGTCGAACCGGGGCCAGCTTGGTGACCAGCGAAAGACCGATCGGCGACAGGCACAGCTCACCGATCGTGATGACCAGGTAGAAGATCGCCATCCACAATCCGGCCACCTTGACCGCCCCGCCGTCGGTCAGCGAACCGGCCAGGGCCATGATCAGCAGCGCTGCGGTGGTGAACATCATGCCGTAAAGCAGCTTGTGCGCCGTTGGCACGGGCTTGCCTTTCTTCACCCGCCAGCCAAAGAACCAGACCACGAAGGGGGTCAGGAACACGACCCAGAACGGGTTCCAGCTCTGATAGACCTCGGCGTTGACGACCTGCACGAACTGGCCGCGCGGCAGCAACTGCGGGTCCTTGCCATAGCGTTCGCGGTAACCGTCGTAGATCGCCGAACGGGTGTTCTCGTCAATCACGAATACCGGCAGCAGGCTGCCGTCCGTGAGCGCCCTCAACAGCACCACCTGGTCCTTTGGAATCGAGCCGTCGGTCAGCGCGACCGTTATGATGTCCTCGCCATGAGCGCCCTTGTCGTTGCGCACGTCGATCTGCTCATCCGCGTATACCTTGACGGCCCGCGCTTTCCACTCCGCATCGACCTGCTGCGCATCGCCCCTTGGTCCCAGTCGTTCAACGCGGATCCCCGGCATCGCGTCCAGCGTTTCGACCGCGCCGGCAGTCATTCGGCTCTGGCCGAACTGGTTGGCGATCTCGGGCGAATCGATCACCAGCAGGGTGTCCGGGTGCGGCCGGGGCACTTCTTCGCCGGCGTTGGTGTAGTAACTGGGCAGGGCGTCCTGCTGGATCTCGTCGATGAAGGGTACGGACTGGGCAACACCCGGCTCGCGGTCCGTGTAATCGCGCGCCCACTGCGTCATCGCGCTGCCGTTCAGGTGCAGGATCATGAAGAACGCACCGCCCGCGACAAATATCGGCAGCAAGGCCAGCAAACCCGGCCGCTCCTCTTCGTTCGCCGTCAGGCCGAGGCGGACGAAGAAAATGATCACCGGGATCATGCCGACCAGGAAGCCGAAATCCGACGGCCGCACCAGGGTCATGTTGAACTGCTTGGCAAAAAAGTAACCGGCGATACCGACGATGAAAGCAGGCGCCAGGATCTTGGCGAAAATCTCGCCAATCGTGGTATCACCCTCGACACGAGCAGGCTGGCGGTCCGCTTTTTCCAGGGTTTTCCAGAAAATCAGCAGCAGCACCACGGCGAACAGGACCCCGATCCCCGCTGCACGGAACGTCCACAGCCAGCCCCAGTAGTTGCGGACAATCGGAGCCACGATCAGCGTCGCGGCCAGGGCGCCGATATTGATACCCATGTAGAAAATATTGAAACCGGAATCGCGCTTCGGGTCGCCCGGTTCGTAGAGGTTGCCGACCATCACGGAAATATTGGGCTTGAAAAAGCCATTGCCGACTATCAGGCCGATCAGGCCGAGTACGAAATAGGTAAAACCGGGCGTCCCCATCAGGAACAGGCCGCTGGCCATCAGCAAACCGCCGATGGCCACCGATCGGCGATAGCCTAGAAAGCGGTCGGCGATCATGCCGCCCAGGAACGGCGTGAAATAGACGAATGCGAGGTACAGGCCGTAGATTTCATTGCCCTCGGCGCGTGGCAGGCCCAGACCGCCGCGCTCCGCGTCGATGGTGTAGAGCAGCAGAATTCCGACCATCGTGTAGAAAGCGAGACGCTCCCACATCTCGGTGAAAAACAAAGGTATGAGCCCCTTGGGGTGTCCGAATGCCATGGTGCCTCCTCGACCTGGAAGGGTGTCCGCGCAGCGCGGCTTTTTTATTCTGGATCCGGTGAATCCTACCCTAGTCGCGGGGTGACTGGAACATCGCCGGCGGGCAGGCAAGAAAAAACCCCGGCGCGAGCGGGGCTTTTTCAAGAATCAAGTGAAAATCAGCTGCGGCACTCGGCCGGAACGTTCCGGTTGGCCGTGTTGGCTGTGCACACCCAGTTCAGCCGCCCGGCATCATCGGGCATATCGCCCGTCAGGATCAGGTTGATCGGGGCGGGGGCGCCGGTGTTCCGGGTGATCACGGTAATCACCGGGTCCCGGCAGCTGCCCGAGAAACCGATCGAGGCGACGTACTTTGATGGAGTAAAGCTGTATCCGGCACTTGAATCGGTCAGGGGATCGATCGTCGGATTCTCGATACAGGTCGCGGAGACCGCGGTCTTGGCGGCCGCCGCCACGGACAGGGCCTCGCCGACCTTGGCGCGGATGGTGTAGCTGGTGTAAACCGGCAGCGCGAGCGATACGATCACCGCGATCATGGCAATGACGATCATCAGTTCAATCAGCGTGAAGCCCGCCTGCTGCCGACTGGTTTGTGCGGAACAATGATGCTCTTTCATGGCCTGGCCCTCGAAAGAACTCTGAAAATTCATGCCCTTCCCGAGCCTGGTCCGGCCGCCACGCATCCCTGCCGC
>JAZBPJ010000075.1:0-10588 GCA_036351575.1 Lysobacterales bacterium
ACTCCGCGACGAAATCGAAGTAGGTGTCGGGAAACGGCTCGTCGACCAGGGTGAAATGCCACCATTCCTCGGCCAGCGGCCGAAACCCGTGTTTCGTCATCAGGGATTGCAGCAGGGAGCGGTTGGCGCGCTGCTGCGGCGTCACGGCAGCACTGGCGCCGTGTGATTCCGGCCCGAAAAAATCGAACAGCGTGCCCATGTCCAGTTCTCGGGCTTCGTCGCCGTCCAGCGAGACGATCGTCAGGTCGACCGTGCTGCCGCGCGAATGACCGGACTTCGCCGCTATGTAACCGTCGCGGAACAGGTGCTGCTTGGCCACGCGCGGATAATAGGCGGCCTTCATTTTCGTGTCGTCCAGGTCCGCCGCCCAGCGCACGAAGTGGTCCACGGCGCGCTGCGGCCGGTAAGCATCGAAGACCTTCAGGCCCAGCCCGAACGGCGCCAGTTCGGCCTGCACCCGGGCCAGGGCGGCAGCCGCTTCCGCGCTGATGAAGCAGTGCCGTGACTCGTAGCCGTCGATGCGTTGGCCGACGAAATTTTCGTCTGATGCATAGCGAAGCTCGACAACGATCCCGGGCACGGATTCGCGAAGGTCGACGAAACCGGGATGAACCTGGGCGAACGCCTCGATGGCGAAAAAAGACAGCAGGACAAGTACGAAGCGGCGCATGATGCAGAAACGTTATCATGAAACCCCCAGCCGCGGTCATTCACCCAGGCCGCGGCGGATGGGATAATCCACCGGGGCTGTAACGAGGGAAGCAGGACACATGCAGGAAACCCGAATCAACATCGACTCAGAGATCGGAGCGCTCAACGCGGTGATGGTTCACCGCCCGGGGCGCGAAATCGAGAACATGACACCGGCCAGCGCGGCCGAAGTGCTGTACGACGATATCCTTAACCTGCAGCTCGCTGAACGGGAACACGACCAGCTGACCGGCGTGCTGAAGCAGGTCGGCGAGGTACACGAATTCGAAGACCTGCTGCGCGAAACACTGGCCGATCGGCGCATCAAGGGGCTTTTGATCGATGAACTGGTGCGGCTGTACGAATGCGAGGAACTTGCGCCGGAACTCAAGGACCTGGAAGAAACTGAACTTGCTGCCCAGCTGTTCCAGGGCACGCCGATGCGCAAGGACACCCTGGAAAAGTTTCTCAGCCCGCTGCGCCACGCGATTCCACCGTTGCCCAACGCCTTCTTCACGCGTGACGCCGTGATGGCCGTCAACGACAGCGCCATCATCGGCTCGATGGCGTTCAAGGCCCGTTTCGCCGAGGCCCTGCTGCTGAAGGCCATTTTCAAGTACCACCCCCGTCTCCACACGAACGGCTTTTACTTCGACGGCACGATCGGCGCCAGCGAGAAAATCACCATCGAGGGGGGAGACCTGCTGGTGCTGCGTGACGACTTGATCCTGATCGGTTACAGCGAACGGACCACACCCCGCGGCATCGACAAACTGATGCGCGCCATCGCCGAAAAAGGCGGCGTGCAGAATTTCATCGTGGTGGAAATCCCCAAGTCCAGGGCCACCATTCACCTGGACATGATCTTCACGATGGCGGACCGCGACGCCTGCGTGGTTTTTCCGCCGCTGATTACCGGCATCCACAAGTGCCCGGCGTTCCACGTGCATTTTGAAGACAGCAGGGTCAAGCGGATCGTAGAGTACACGGGACTGCTCGAAGCGCTGCGGACACAGGGACTGGACCTTCGGCCCATCGCCTGCGGCGGCAGTGACGAACTGCGCCAGGAACGGGAGCAGTGGTCGTCTGGCGCCAACTTCTTCGCAATGGCGCCGGGCCATATCGTCGGCTTTGAACACAACCAGGCCACCGCGGAAGAACTGGGAAAAAACGGCTTTGAAATCGTCACGGCCGAGGCGGTCATCCGGGAAAAGCGCAAACTTGAACCCGGGCGACCCACGCTGGTGACGATGGAAGGATCCGAGCTCTCGCGCGGCGGCGGCGGCTGCCGCTGCATGACGATGCCGCTGAACCGGAGCGTGGTGGATTGGTAGACAACCGGAATAGACAAATTCAGGGCCGGATACCGAACCGGGTTCGGTATCCGGCCCCCAAATCTAATTTGGCGCGCCTGACAGGATAGATTCGCCACATCCTGTGGCTCACCCTTCGGGCGCGTTCGCTTCGCTCGCACGTCCAAAATTGCTCCAGGCAATTTTGTCGAACCTGGAAGGACCCAATCCGATGCCAATCGGATCAACATAAAAAAGCCACCGCGAGGGTGGCTTTTTTATCTTGGCGCGCCTGACAGGATTCGAACCTGTGACCCCTGCCTTCGGAGGGCAGTACTCTATCCAGCTGAGCTACAGGCGCTCTTTAACTGATTGTATTCCTGTCCCTGACAGGATTATTTCGGGCATCCTGCCCTTCACCCCTTCGGGGCCGCACTCGCTTTGCTCGCGCGTTCAAATTCGCTCCCGGCGAATTTGTCGAACCTGTGACCCCTGCCCTCGGAGGGCAGTACTCGTCTTTGCGCTCTCGCGTCCTGCTTCGCGCTGCAGACTCCGGCCCTCGGCTCCTGCCTCGGGCGCTCGCAGGGCTAAAGCTCCTTCGGTCGCTTCGGCCGGGGACCTGCTCGCCCAGCTGAGCTACAGGCGCCTTGATCTTACCGGGGCGCGTAGTTTAGCGGTTTTGCAGCCTGTCGTAAACGCGGCGGTGCTTTCGATGGGCGTGAGCAGGGGCTATAATTCCCTAATTCGAATTCAATATTCTGACTGTCAGGAAACCCAATGAACCAGAATGATGGTGGCGCTTTCGGGCGCAAGGTCGGCGGCGTGGTATTCGCGCTCATAATTCTGTCCGCGGCGCTTTACTTCTTTGCCCAGAGCATGCAGCCGGAAACCGGGGGCGCGGGCGAAGCCGCTCTTGCCGCCGAACGCATCAAGCCCGTCGGCGCGGTGCGTTCCGGTGAAGCCGGCGCCGAGGCCCTGGCGCAAGCCCAGGCCACTGCGGCCGCCGCTGCGCCGGCGCCCGAGGAAGTCGTCGTGGACGGTCCGTCGGTCTACGACGGCCTGTGCAAGACCTGCCATGACGCCGGCGTCGCCAATGCCCCGATCAAGGGTTCCGAGCAGATGGCCGCCCGGCTCGATGAAAAAGGGCTCGACATGCTGGTCCAGAACGCCATCAACGGCTTGAACGCGATGCCCCCGCGTGGCGGCAATCCATCACTGACCGACGAGCAGATCCGTGCAGCTGTCGAATTCATGCTGCCGTAGCGGGTCAGCCGGCTTGACCGGAAAAATCGAACGCATCATGGGCCTGGCTTTCATGCCGGGCCTTTTGCTGGGCGCCCTGCTGTTGTCCGGCTGCGGCGAAAAAACGAACGTCTCCGGCAAGGCGGAACTCTGCATCTCGGAACACACCCCCATTCCGTCAATACAGGGTGAAGGCTACCGGTCTCCACTGGAAAACCGCTACCAGTTCGCAGGCGGCATCGTCACACGAATTGAACCCGGCAACGGTTACTACATCGAGCAGCCCGGGCACGAGGCAGCACCTGCCGCGTCGAAAGCCGTTTTTGTCCAGTGGCACGGCGAGGCCGGCCAAGCGGAACCCGGCCACCGCGTTGTCGTCGGCGGCCGCGTGCGGGAACTGGGCTCACAGCGGGATACGCTGACCGGGATATCGGAAATCGATCGCTTCGCGGTATGTGATGAGGGGCTGCCCCTGCCCCTCACCCAAGCGGAACTGCCCCTGAGCAATCCCCGGCGCGAAGCGCTCGAAGGCATGCGCATCAGCATCGCGCAGACGCTTCATGTGACGGACAACTATTCCGCCCGTCACGGCGAACTGACGCTCAGTGCAGGCGAAACCCTGCGCATACCCACCGAGGACCATGCCCCGGGAGCTGCGGCAAAACAGGCCGACCGGGACAACCGGGAGCGTGGGCTGACCGCGCATTACAAAGCCTGGGCGGCTGAAAAGCTCGCGGCGGGCAGCCGGGTCAGTCAATTGACCGGCATCTTCGGACATCGCCGTGAACGACAGCAGCTGCTGACCGAGTCAGCCCGAACCTCACCGGCCGCCGTGCCGGAGCGAATCGATCCGCCGGATTCCGGGCACATCCGGGTGGTCAGCGCCAACCTGCTGAATTTCTTCAACGGTAACGGACGCGGCGCCGGTTTCCCGACGGAACGCGGTGCGGAGACGGCTGCTGAATTCAAGGCCCAGTCCGCTCGCATCCGCGCTGCCCTCACCGCACTGCAGCCTGATCTCGTCGCAGTGCAGGAACTGGAAAACGATGGCTTCGGCCGTCACAGCGCGGCGCAATCGCTGCTCGACCTGCTGGGCCCGGAATTCGCCGTCGTCCGTACCCCGGAAGACCGGATCGGGGACGACGTCATCACGGTGGGCCTGTTTTACCGGACTTCTGTGCTGCAGCCGGCTGGCGCCCCGCAAACCCTCGGCAAGGGCCCGTTTGCCAATCTTAGCCGTGAACCGCTGGCCCAGGCTTTCCGCGACCGCGAATCAGGCACGGTGTTCCTGGCCGCCGTCAATCACCTCAAATCCAAGGGCGGCTGCCCGGAAGGCCGCGATGGCGTGAACGCCGACCACGGCCAGGGCTGCTGGAACCCGGTACGCGTCGAGTCGGTGGCCACGCTGCTGCCCTGGTTGCAGGACATTTCCCGCAAGGCAAACACGGACCTCGTCCTGGTGCTGGGCGACATGAACGCTTACCGTCGCGAGGACCCCGTCGAGCGCTTTCGCAGCGGCGGGTACATCGAACTCGTGGAACACCACTCGGGCCTGCCCCAGCACAGCTACCGCTATTACGGCCGGGCCGGAACCCTGGATTACGCCTTTGCAACACCCGGCCTGGCTGACCGCACGGCGCGCGCCCTTATCTGGCACATCAACGCAGACTGGCCGCGCGGTATGGATCTGCCGCAGCCCTGGCTGCGCATGTCCGACCATGACCCGGTCGTCATCGATCTCGCCCTGGGCGAATCGCCCTGATCTGGCTCCGCGGCTTTTCGATGCGTTATGATGTTTCTTTTAACCGATCGGCTGATATCGAATGTCGGAAGAAGTAACGGTCCAGCAACCGGGTGAGTTTCCCGGCGAGCGCGGCGAGTTTTTGCTGCGCGGCCCCGCAGGCCCCATCGAATGCGCCGTGGACGTGCCCGAGGCGGACACTGAATGCCCTGCCACGATCATCATCTGCCATCCGCACCCGGAACACGGCGGCACGATGCACAACAAGGTCGTGACCATCCTGGAGCGTTCGATGCGCGAGCTCGGCCTGCGCACGGTGCGCTTCAATTTTCGCGGTGTCGGCGGAAGCGAGGGTGTTTTCGATGACGGCTACGGCGAGACGGACGACCTGTTCGCCGTCGCCGAGTGGGTGCGGCGCACGCGCCCGAACGATTCCCTGTGGCTGGGCGGGTTTTCCTTTGGCTCTTACATCACCACGCGCGCCGCGCTGAACCTGGATGTCGGCCAACTCATCTGCATCGCACCGCCGGTCGACCGCTACGCCTTCGATGCGCTGCACCACCCCGAGTGTCCGTGGCTGGTCGTACAGGGCGACGAGGACGAAGTCGTCAACGTGGACCTGGTCAATACCTGGGCGAGCAAGCTGAAACCGCCCCCGCAGCTGCTGATCATGGAAGGCGCGGATCACTTTTTTCACCGCCGCATCATGGACCTTCGGGGCCTTCTGAAGAACGGCGTTCGCGAACACCTGCCCGAGAGGGCGACGGACCCGAATCCGACATAGCCGGCGTGAGCCAGTCCCCTCTGAACGGATACCGGGCGCTGTTGGAAGGCGGCGGTTTCAATCCCGACCCCGAACAGGAAATCGCCATCCACGCCCTGGATGATCTCTGGCACGAGCTCATCGAGGTGTCACGGCCCTCACTGGTGGACCTCGTGCGCCGGCGGCGCCTAAGCCAGGTGCGCGGACTGTACCTCTGGGGCAGCGTGGGCCGCGGCAAAACCTGGCTGATGGACCTCTTCTACGACAGCCTGCCGTTCGAGGAAAAAAACCGAATTCACTTTCACCGCTTCATGCAGCGGGTGCACCAGGCCCTGCGCAAGGCCGGCAACGTGCGCGATCCGCTGCCCGGCATCGCGGCGCAATGGGCCTCGTCAACCCGCGTACTCTGCCTGGACGAGTTTTTCGTCTCGGATATCGCGGACGCGATGCTGCTGGCCGGGCTGCTCGATGGCCTCGTCAGCAACGGTGTGACGCTGGTGACGACCTCGAACCTGGAGCCCGGTGAACTTTACCGGGACGGGCTGCAGCGGGCCAAGTTTCTTCCGGCTATCGACCTTTTGCGCCGGCATACACGCGTGCTGGAGCTTGGCGGCTCCACGGATTACCGGCTGCGCATCCTCGAGCAGTCCGAGATTTATCACCAGCCGCTGGATGACGGCGCCGACACGGCCATGGCTGCCGCGTTCGAACGCATGGCGGCCGACTGCGAGATGAACCACGAGCTGGAGATCAACGGCCGGAACTTTCACGCCCGGCGCCGCGGCGACGGCGTCATCTGGTTCGATTTCGATGAGCTGTGCGAAAAACCCAGGGGCGCGGTCGACTACATCGAGATGGCGCGCGCTTTCTACGCCGTCGTCATCAGCAACGTTCCTGTCATGGATGATGCGCACACGGACAGCGCCCGCCGCTTTATCACGCTCGTCGATGAATTTTACGATCGCAACGTGAAGCTGCTGATTTCCGCGGCGGCGCCCCTGGACGAACTCTACGAGGGCAAAAAACTCGCTTTCGAATTCGAGCGCACGCGCAGCCGGCTGACCGAAATGCAGTCCCGCGACTACCTCGCCAAACCGCACCTCGCTTAGCAAATCGAGAGCAGGCACAGCAACGCTACGTCAATTGAGTGCAACGACGTATCGAGGCAAATAGGTCAAGGATGGAGATAGCCAACCGGCCGAGGGAGGGTTCCCCAAAAGAAAGGGCCGGTAAGGGGTAAACCGGCCCTTTCGTGAGACCTGGTGCAAGGGGAACACCGGTCTCGAACCGGAATCGTCGTAAGGGGGAACGACATTTCCGGCCTGATCGAAAGCCGCTCAAAGAACGTCTTTCGAATCAAATTCAATCATAGCCTACCGGTCTTGATTTGAGCAAGGAATCAACCGAGAAGGTGGCGATCTCGCCGTCCCGGGTCCTGCGCGGCTGGCCTTCTGCCGGACCGAAGGCCAGGCCGTAAAGAATTTCGAAACCGACCGGAAAGCATCCATCGCTTTCGGGCCAGGCACTCGCCAGTTTTTCCGCGTTCGCCCTCATCTCCCGCCAGCCGGGAACCAGCAGCGCCGATCCCGTGGCTTCCAGTTCGCGGATCATGCCGTGAATATCGCGGTATTCCAGCGTAATGCGGTCGACGTCGATAACGGGCTCGCGAAAACCCGCGGCCGTCAGGGCATCGCCCAGTTCGAGCACATCGAAAAAACCGTCGGCCGTGCTGTCCCTGACCAGCGGAGACAGGCTCCCGATACCGAACGTGCTGAACAGGAACAGGCCGTCCGGCCTGAGCACGCGGGCGACCTCGTGAAACAACCGTTCCGTATTCACCGACCAGGGCAGCGCAAGGTTCGAATGAACAAGATCCGCCGCCGCGCGTGTGAAGGGAAGCCGCGTCATATCGGCGTTGACCCGGCGCAGCGGCCGGGTAAAGGAGCTTTGACGGCCTGCTTGTTCCAGCATGCCGGACGAAATATCGACCGCGGCCACCTGTGCCTTGCGGAATGTTCTGCGCAGCGCCGCGCTGCCGTGACCGGTGCCGCAGCCGAGGTCCAGGATCACGCCCGGCTCGATACGCCGGAACTCGAGACGTTCGAGCAAGCGGTCGCCCACTTCCCTTTCGAGCGCCGCGTGCCGGTCGTATCGCGGTGCGTTCTGATCGAACGCGCTGATTGTCGTATCCAGGTTTGCCATGTATCTGCCGAATCGAATCTGCCGCATATTGTGCCGTCTCGGGGATGCCATTGACAGCACCCGCAGGACAGCATGTATTTCCTGCATTGAAAACGGGAAAACGCCGACAGACCGGCGGCGCCCAGCCCATTACACTGATCGCGTCACTCGAATACAGGCGCCCGAACCATGCTCCGTTCACGCGCGGCAAAGGGCTTCTCGCGCGCTGCTGCAACGGTCCTGGACTGGCTGCTGCCGCGCCAGTGCCTGATGTGCGGCGGGCTGAGCGGCCCCGATAACCTGTGCGCGCCGTGCCGGGCCGACCTGCCGCGGCCCGGGCGCAGCTGCGAGCGCTGCGGACTGCCCATGAAGGGCGATGACGGCGGCGTCTGCGGTCCCTGCCTGGGGAAAGCGCCGCTCTGGGACAGGGTGTGGCCTGCGCTGACCTACGAGTTCCCGGCGGATGTGCTGATCCACCGCTTCAAATTCAACCGCAGCCTGGCCTGCGGCGAAGTTCTCTCGCAGGAACTGCTTCGATGCGTGGAGCAGGGTTTCTCGACAGGGCGATGCTCACGGCCGGGACTGATCGTGCCGGTACCGCTTCACCGCAGCCGGCTGGCGCAGAGAACGTTCAACCAGTCGTGGGTCCTGGCGCAAAAACTGGCTGCGGAAACCGGAATTCCGCTGGACCACCGCCTGCTCTACCGCGTGCGCAAAACCTCAGCCCAGAGCGGCCTCGACGCCAGGAGCCGCAGGCGCAATACGCGCGGCGCTTTTCATTGTCGCCCGGAACGGGCCGCCGGCATTCGTCACGCGGCGCTGGTGGACGACGTGATGACCACCGGCGCCACGCTGGAAGCCTGCACACGTGAACTGAAGCGGGTGGGTATCGAGGAAGTTTCGCTCTGGGTTGCCGCCCGAGCGCCGGCACCCTGAAGCGCTATTCAGACCGTGCCGTAGGCGCCGGACAACAGGTAATGAAACAACAGGCCGGCAAAGAGCGCGGCGCCCACGCGGTTGTTGTCCAGGAAAGCTCGAAAACAGGCGTCACGTTCGCGGCCGCGAACGCTGAGCCACTGGCGGGCAAAAAGTAGCGCCGTCACGAAGACGCCGAGAAACCAGGGCCACGAAAGGCCCTGCCAGAAACCGACCACGGCCAGCATGGCCAGCAACACGCCCATCAGGCCGCCGATGATGGCCACGTCGAAACGGCCGAACAATATGGCCGTCGACTTGATGCCCACGGCCAGGTCGTCCTCGCGGTCCACCATCGCGTACAGCGAGTCGTAGATAACCGCCCAGACCGCGTTGATCGCCAGCAGGAACCAGGCGATGGAGGGCACCGCTCCGGTCTGCGCGGCAAACGCCATCGGTATGCCCCAGCCGAAGGCGATACCCAGCACCACCTGGGGCAGGTGGGTGAAGCGCTTGAAGAATGGGTAGGTCGATGCCAGGGCGGCGCCGACCAGGGCCAGCTTCACTGTCAGCGCATTCGTCAGCAGCACCAGCCCGAAGGCCAGCAGCATCAGCAGCGCAAACAGGCCGAGGGCCTGCCGCAGCTTCAGTTCGCCCGACGCCAGCGGCCGGCAACGGGTACGTTCGACGTGGGGGTCGAAATCGCGGTCGGCGATATCGTTCATCACGCAGCCCGCCGCGCGCATCAGCACGACGCCTGCCGTGAAAATCAGGAAATTCCTGATGCTCGGACGGCCCGCGCCGGCCAGCAGCAGGGCCAGCCAGGTCGGCCACAGGAGAAGCAGTGTGCCGATCGGCTTGTCAAAGCGCATCAGGCGCCAGTAGGCGTTCCAGGGAATACTCATGCAAATTTCGAATGGATCCGGTGCCGCTATTCTGAACCCTTGACGCCGAAGTTCAAGGGAAATCCGCTACAATGCGCGGTTTAAACGAATGCCGATAATCCTGCGAGGCTGCACGGATGGAACTGATCGACATAGGGGCCAACCTGACCCACGACTCTTTTGACAAGGACCTCGACCAGGTGGTCGAAGACGCCCATGCCGCCGGCGTTGCGCAGTTCATCGTCACCGGCGCCAGCGTCGAGGGCATGCGAAAAGCGCAGGAACTGGCCGCTGCGCACCCGGGTGTCATGTACGCGACGGCCGGCGTGCACCCGCACCGGGCCGACACGTTCGATGACGATGTCAGCGCCCTGATCCGTGAACTGGTAGCGCACGAGGAAGTCGTGGCCGTGGGCGAAACCGGCCTGGATTACTTCAGGGACTTCTCGCCGCGCGACCGGCAGCGCGAGGCCTACCAGGCCCATATCGAGATCGCCGCCGAAACCGGCCTGCCGATGTTCCTGCACCTGCGGGACGCGCACGAGGACTTTCACGCCATCCTGAAATCGGAAAGGGGCCGCCTGTCCGACGTGGTGGTGCATTGCTTCACCGGCAGCCGGGACGAATTGAAGGCCTACCTCGACCTGGACTGCCACATCGGCATCACCGGCTGGATCTGCGACGAACGCCGCGGCACGCACATGAAAGAGTACCTGTCCGACATTCCGGCCGACCGGCTGATGATCGAGACCGACGCGCCCTACCTGAAGCCGCGCAACCTGCGCCCGCTGGTCAAGTCGAACCGCAACGAACCGCGCTGGCTGCCGTGGATTCTCGGCACGCTGGCGGCCGCCCGCGGCGAGCACCCGGAATGGCTGGC
>JAZBPJ010000076.1:0-2824 GCA_036351575.1 Lysobacterales bacterium
ACGGACAGCCCGAATACCGGGCGGGAGATTTACACATGACGACGAGAAGAGAATTCATCGGCCTGAGCGCCACGGCGATGGCGGCGATGGCGACGGGCCTTCGGGCCGATATCATGAAGGCCCCCAGGCCGCTGGACATCCTGTTCCTCGGCGGAACGGGTTTCCTGGGGCCGCACCAGATCAACCATGCGTTGGCTCGCGGCCACCGGGTCACGATGTTCAACCGCGGTTCGAACGCCGGCATGTACGGCGACGAGGTCCAGGAACTGGTCGGCAACCGGGACGACGGGATAGACGACGGTCTCAAGGCCCTGCGGGGCAGCAGGACCTGGGATGTGGTGGTCGACAATTCCGGCTACGTGCCGCGCCATGTGCGCGACAGCGTCGAGCTGCTGAAGGACCGCTGCCGGCGATATGTTTACGTGTCCACGGTCGCCGTCTACGACTTCGAGACCGGTGCGACGGAGTTTTCCGAGGGCGCAAAGCTCGCGGAGCTGGAGGATCCCTCGGTCGAGGAAGTCAACGGCCAGACGTACGGCCCGCTGAAAGCCGCCTGCGACCGGATCGTGCAGGAGGCGCTCGGCGACCGCGCCACCATCGTGCGCCCGACCTACGTCGTCGGCCCCGGCGACCACACGGATCGCTTCACGTACTGGGCCGTTCGCGCCCGGCGCGGCGGTGACATCCTGGCGCCCGCCGGTCCCGAACTGATCGTGCAATGGGTGGACGCGCGTGACCTGTGCCCCTGGATCGTCGCACTCGGCGAGAACGACACGCCGGGAATCTACAACGCGGCGGCGCATCCCTACAGCCGCGAAGGATTCCTCTGGGGCCTGAGAGCGCAATCGGACCAGGCGGCCGCGTTCCATTGGCCGAGCAAGGCGCAGCTCGAGGAAGCCGGCTTCAATACGCCGATGATGCGCGCCAGCGAAACGCCGGTGCAGTTCGTCAACGACGCCTCGGTCCATGCCGGCCTGCACTATCGTTCGCTGGCGGATTCGGCAAGCGATACCGTGACCTGGTGGTATGCACAGGACGAGGAACGCCGCGCAAACGCGAGACGCTGGCCGAGCGAGGAAGCTGAGCAGCAGGTCATCGCCAGGATCAGGCAGGGCGGCTGAAACCGGGTGAAAATTTACCCCCTGCGCAAATAGCCGGGGGTTATACTTCGCTCTTTACAGCCTAGGGTTTGCTGGTGCGCCTGCGACATATCGAGGTTTTCCACGCCGTCTATACCGCCCGTTCCGTGACGCGCGCGGCGGAAATCCTGAATTGCTCACAGCCGTCGGTCAGCAAGGTGCTGTCCCATGCCGAGCAGCAGCTGGGCTACTCGTTGTTCGAGCGCGTGCGCGGAAAGCTCGTTCCGACGCCGGAAGCCGAACGGCTCTTCATCCAGGTCAACGAGGTCAACACGAGCCTGGACCGGTTGCGCCAGGTCGCGATCAACCTGCGCGAGGCGGAAGAAGGCCGGATTCGTATCGCCGCAACCCCCGCCCTGGGCATCGAACTCCTGCCCGCCGCGATCGCAGAGTACCGCGCGGTTCACCGTGACGTGTTTTTCGCGGTGGAAACGCGTCACCACGACGGTGTATGCCGTGCCCTGACCGATTCCGGAGTCGATATCGGGCTGGCGTTTTCAGCGGATGCCCGGGCGGGTATTGCTGCGCAGTCGCTGGGCACCGGTTCTTTCTGCATCCTGGCGCCCGCCGATACTGATTTTGGAACGCGCCGTTACCTGACGATGCAGGATATCGAGGGGCTGCCCTACGTCAGCCTGGACCGGCGAGGCCCGCTCGGCCGCCTCGTTTCCGCGCACATCGAGTCCAGCGGAGTGCAGCTTCAGCCCATCGCTTTTTCAGAGACCTACCACCTGGGAAAGTCGCTTGTTGCGCAAGGCGCCGGAGTCATGATCGCGGACCAGGTCACGGCGTTTTCGGGCGGTTGTGAAGGACTGCGGGTCTGGCCCCTGGAACCGGAACTGCGGTTCGAGATCACCGTGCTTCATCTCGAGAACCTGCCCATGTCGCGAATCTGCCGTGAATTCGTCAGCCAGCTGCGTGAATGCGTCACCCGGTTCCTTGAGCGAACGGCTCTCGCGAAACCATAACCCCGGGTTATTGATCTGCCAAGAATAGCTATTGGTAGCTGGCCTTGACCCAAGGCTAGGATACCGAAATGGAAACCGGAAACCGCGAGCCTTCTCCGCTCGATGCTCCTTTACCTGGACAGTTCGTTCATGCCGCCTGGCTGACCGGTTTCGCCCCCATCACAAACACAGGCCGGAACGCCCGGATCAGGGCAGCCAATCGCCCGGCCGTTTCCTGTGCAATCCCGCCTGGCGCGCCGGGGAGTGCGCCGTTGCACACACGACAAAATCAACAGGAGCAGTCACCATGAAGACCTTGCCATTACTCAAAATTACGCCCATCGCCCTGGCCGTGCTCGCCGCATTGCCCGTCATGGCCCAGACCAGTTCTGAGCAGGTTTCGGCCGAACAGGAAGCCGGCGAGATCGAGGAGGTCATCGTTACGGGATCGCAGATCAAGGGTGCGGCGATTAATGATGCACTTTCCGTATCGGTGGTGGACGCACAGGCGATCGACGATTTTGGCATCGAGAGTGGTGACGAACTGCTCGAGGCGCTGCCGGAGCAGGGCCAGAATTTCTTCAGCGAGGCAGAGAACATCGCGGGCGGCGTCAACTCGGCGCGCGGCGACATCGGCGCATTCAACCTGCGCAACATCGGCACCGGCAACACGCTGGTCCTGGTCAACGGCCGGCGCGTGGTCAATTCCGCCACGTTCCAGACCGAGGAGGTCGGCGG